>SSEX01000135.1 GCA_008015085.1 Tolumonas sp.
CCATCCACAAACCATTTAAAGCCAACCGGTACCTCTTTCAGATCACGGCCGATCTTGCCCGCTACACGATCAATAATGGATGACGATACCAGCGTCTTACCTACGGCAGCCTGTTTCGGCCAGTTTGGACGATGGGTAAACAGATATTGGATCGCTACCGCCAGATAGTGGTTCGGATTCATCAGACCTGATTTGGTCACAATACCATGACGGTCATAATCCGGATCGTTACCCAGTGCGATATCGAATTTGTCTTTCAGACCAATCAGACTCGCCATTGCCCACGGACTGGAGCAATCCATGCGCACTTTGCCATCTTTATCCAGCGTCATGAAAGAGAAGGTTGGATCAACGCGGTAGTTCACCACTTCAATATTCAGACCGTAGGTTTTAGCGATCACATCCCAGTAGGCCACACCGGCACCACCCAATGGATCAACCCCGATTTTGATGCCGGATTTACGGATCGCTTCCATATCCAGCACGTTACCCAGATCGTTTACATACGGAGTAACGTAGTCATATTCTTCAACGAATTCAGAAGCCATCGCCGCACCGTAAGGCATGCACTTCACGGCGACAGACCCCTGCTCCAGAATTTCATTCGCGCGGTTTTCCACCCATTTGGTGATATCACCTTCAGCAGGGCCACCGTGTGGCGGGTTATATTTAAAACCACCATCTTCCGGAGGGTTGTGCGATGGTGTGATCACCACACCATCCGCCTGATCTGCATGACCAGCACGGTTATAAGTCAGAATAGCGTGAGAAACGACCGGTGTCGGGGTATAACCTAACCCTTGCTGTACACGCACTTTCACGCCATTGGCAGCCAATACCTGCACAGCACTGGCCAGTGCGGCCTCTGACAACGCATGGGTATCCATCCCGATAAACAGAGGCCCGGTAATACCTTTACTCTGACGATATTCAGCTAACGCCTGACTGACGGCCTTGATATGAGATTCGGTGAATGCGCTGGACAGCGAGCTGCCACGATGTCCGGAAGTGCCAAATGCTACGCGTTGTTCCGGCAAAGACATGTCTGGTTTATTCAAATAGTACGCAGCTACCAAACGAGGAATATTAGTTAAATCTTCAACGCGAGCCGGTTTACCTGCATGTGGATGTTGTGCCATATACGTTTTCCCGTTTTATACCTTGTTACAAACCTCTGCGGTAATTTCTGCAGAGTAGCCCATGGCCTGCATTAACTGCTCAATAATCAAGCGCTTACGGCCAGTATTCGTGTTAGTAATCACCCAGTATGGAGATTCCGGTACTGGTTTAGGTTTGGTTGTTTTGCCATTTTCCAAAAGCGCCTGCGGATCTTCAGCGAAGTAAATCCGCTTACGGCCTTTGATATCCGCCGCTCGTCTGAAAGCATCGGGGCGAGCCCGGTACAAAGCGGAAAGGATCAGCATGAAACGTGCGATCGCACTTTCTTCTTTTGCTAATTGTGCATTGTTGAGCAGTGTAACCAGATCACCTTCAGAAACAGGCGTCTCTTGTTCTGTCGTGTGTTGATCTGACACCGTTACAGCACCGAGGGCATTGTCCTGAGGTAAAGCCAGCAGACGTCTTAAGATATCTGAAGCACTTTCCCCAATATGCAAAGTCCGACTGGCAATGTAATGGTAAATCTGATCATCAACCTCAATGGTTTTCATTCTTTTCTGGTTCCGACACTTTGAATATAGATAACTGCCGGATTATACATAAGCCGCAACAGCAAACCTAACCTTGTACGCTGAGATTACCAAGCTCTGTCTGTTACCCTCGCATAAAATGCATCGAAGTACACTCAGGAGCATCTCCTCGCGTGACTGATCCCTCATTTTGTTGACAGATTACAGCCGTTTCCTGCACCTGTTAACCAAGAGAATAAATCTATCTTTTAGGCGCATATATACAGACATTTACCCTACCAACATTAATTTGTTAATATTCTGTTAACGCAAATAACAAGGTAATATTGTGAAACTGAATGCGCAGATATCCTCCCCGACAATGCCCAATAATCTTCCTGTTGTTTTATTGCATGGGCTATTCGGGAAACAAGATAATCTGAATCAGCTCAAACAATACTTGTTAGCTGACTACAAAGTTATTTCGGTTGATCTGAGAAATCATGGGATGTCTGAATGGCATCAGGATATGGACTACGAAGTGATGAGTCAGGATCTGCTTGGGCTGCTAACCGAGCTAAACATTGAAAACGTTCATCTGCTTGGGCATTCAATGGGCGGTAAGGTTGCCATGGCAACTGCATTACTTGCACCGGAAAAAATCAGCTCTCTTATGGTCGCCGATATCGCCCCGGTTAATTATCTGCAAGACCGTCATTCCGCTGTCTTCTCCGCATTACGTCAAGTTGCGTCATCCCCAGCCATAACATCACGCAGAGAAGCCGATATATTGATGAGCAAGATGCTCCCTGAACCAGCTGTACGGCAATTTTTACTGAAATCTTTCGACTCGACACGATCTTCCCGCTGGCAATTTAATCTGGATGCATTACAAGCTCATTATTCTGAGATCATGGGGTGGAACTACACCAGCCAGCTTAAATACACCGGCCCGGTTTTATTTATAAAAGGTGGCGCCTCCGACTACCTGCAATCTGAACATCACAATGCCATTAAAGAGCATTTTCCCAACGCAAAAGCTCAAATTATTCCGGGTGCAGGGCATTGGCTACACGCAGAAAAACCAGCCATTTTTAACGGCATTATCAAACGTTTTCTGGAGCAACAACTCTGACCTTACGACCTCTTATCCTCCGTTATGCTTTCTGCCACATTATGGTATAGTGCGCCCCCTATTGAGAATGCTCGCACCTGTACCTTATCTGGCAGTAGTTTTATATATGGCAAAACATCAATCGGATCGCACAACTCTGGATCTGTTTGCTGATGAAAAGCGTCCAGGTCGCCCCAAAACTAATCCGCATCCCCGTGATTTGCAGTTGAAAATTAACAAACGCAATCAGTTGAAAAGGGATAAGGAAAAAGGGCTTCACCGAGTTGAACTGAAACTCGAAGCTGAATTATTGGATGATCTTAATCAGTTGGCGGATGCCCGCAGTGTTAGCCGGTCTGACCTCATTCAGGAGTTAGTCCGGGAATACGTTAGCGCTCAGCGTTCCACCCAGCTAAAATAACAAGCAGATTTTTTGAATTCCGACGAAATAAGGATAACTCATCTTATGGCACTGATAGGTCTGTTCTTTGGTAGTGATACCGGCAATACCGAAGCCGTTGCAGGCATGATCCAGAAAGAGCTGGGTAGCGACGTAGTCGATGTGCTCGACGTAGCCCAATGTACACATGCAGATTTTGAAAAATATGATTTCCTGATCCTGGGCATTCCAACCTGGTATTACGGCGAATCACAGGCTGACTGGGATGATTTCTTCCCGGAACTGGAAAAAGTGGATTTCAGCAGCAAACTGGTTGCTATCTTCGGCTGTGGTGATCAGGAAGATTATGCAGAATACTTCCTGGATGCAATGGGGACACTGCGTGACCTGGTACAGGCCAAAGGTGCAACTATCGTTGGCTACTGGTCAACTGAGGGTTACCAGTTTGAGGCATCCAAAGCGCTGGTTGATGATAAACATTTTGTTGGCCTGGGTATCGATGAAGATCGTCAACCTGAACTGACAGCAGAACGTGTCTCAGCCTGGTGTAAGCAGCTGCGCGAAGAAATGTGTTTATCTGAACTGATGTAATTCGGCTCAATTAATAAAAGCCTGTGAAATTCACGGGCTTTTATTTAATCTAAACTGAACGTTCATCCGTATTATACATTTCTTTTTGTTGTATGAGCGCCCTATAATGGGAAAGCCCTACTCGTTGCAGTCTCAAACTGCCCCAAGAATACAGAGAGCTATGACAAACCATAATCAGCAATTGAAAAATGCAGGCCTGAAGGTAACTTCACCACGAGTTAAAATTCTGGACTACCTGCGTCAGCCAGAGTGTCAGCACATCAGCGCAGAAGATCTTTATAAACTGCTGCTGGATAATGGCGAAGAGATTGGATTAGCCACTGTGTATCGTGTTCTGAATCAGTTTGATGATGCTGGAATTGTTACACGCCACCATTTTGAAGGTGGGAAGTCTGTTTTTGAATTAGCCCAGCAAGAGCACCACGACCATCTGGTCTGTCTAGATTGCGGAAGTGTTGTGGAATTCTCAGACGAAATTATCGAACAGCGTCAGAAAGAAATCGCTGCTCAGCATGGCATGACGCTGACCAACCATAGTCTGTATCTTTACGGCCACTGCAATAAAGAAGAGTGTCGTAATCGCAAGAAATAACAATTAGTTATTCTATTCCAGATAAAAATCCCGCCTCTTACAGCGGGATTTTTTTTGCATCTGATTAATGCTTGCAGCCGCCATGGCCACCGCAACATTCATGCTCGTCATCATCATGCGCGTGGCCTTTTCCACCACAGCATTCGTGATCGTCATCATGACCGTGACCACCACAGCAGCCTTCTTCATCATGTGAGTGACCATGACCACCGCAGCAACCATCGCCGTGACCATGATGGTGGTGATGCCCGCAACCTTCGTCACCATGCACATGGCCATGCGCAATCTCTTCCGCAGTTGCCGCACGCACACCACGCACATTTACTTTGAAATGCAGATCCATGCCAGCCAGTGGATGGTTAGCATCTACTTTTACGAATTCTTCTGAAACTTCAACGATGGTGACAGGACGATGGCCATCATCGGTATCCGCCACAAAGGTATCACCTTCGGCAACTTCCATGCCGTCAAACAGCTCACCAGGTACTTCCTGCACCAGAGATTCTTCATATTCACCATAAGCATCCATTGCCGGAACAGTCAGTTCAAAGCTGTCGCCTTCTTCACGGTCATACAAGGCATTTTCCAGTCCTGGAACTAAAAAGCCACTGCCATGCAGGTACACTAGCGGCTCACGGCCTTCGGTGGTATCCAGCACTTCGCCAGCATCGTCTGATACAGTGTAATCCAGCGTAACTACGCTCAAATGAGTAATCTTCATCATGCATCCCGGTTAAATATAGCTACAAGTTTTCTCAGCATACCGGAAAAATCGGCTGATGCACAATCATGCCCTTCATTAAGCTGCTGCCCGTTATCGCATTTCCCCGTATAATGACCTTTTGTTTTCCGCCGAATTATTCCCGTCATGATCATCGTATCTCAAATCACACTGTTACGAGGCAATAAGCCTTTATTAGAAGACGCAACGGCTACTATTCATCCTGGTCACAAAGTCGGGTTAGTTGGAAAAAACGGCTGTGGAAAATCGAGTTTTTTTGCATTACTAAAAAATGAACTGACCGTGGATGCAGGCTCTATTTCAATTCCGGCACAATGCCAAATTGCCACAGTGGCACAGGAAACTCCTGCACTGGAATGTTCAGCTCTCGACTATGTGATCGATGGCGACAGAGAATTTCGCCAGCTGGAACAGCAACTGCAGGAAGCTGAGCAGCACGGTGATGGCATCAAAATTGCCGAATTGCATGGCAAGTTGGATGCTGCCGGTGCTTATACTATCCGCGCGCGTGCCGGCGAATTGCTGCATGGTTTAGGCTTCAGCAGCGAGCAACATGCTCAGCCTGTCTCCGCGTTTTCCGGTGGCTGGCGTATGCGCCTTAACCTGGCACAGGCTCTGATTTGTCGTTCTGACCTGCTGCTACTCGATGAACCCACCAACCACCTTGATTTAGATGCAGTGATCTGGCTGGAAAGCTGGCTACGTTCATACCGTGGTACGTTGATTCTTATTTCGCATGATCGTGATTTTCTGGATCGCGTCATCGGTCGTATCATTCACATCGAGAATGGCAAACTCAACGAATACACCGGGGGTTATTCTGATTTCGAAATCCAGCGGGCCTCGGCCTTAGCCCAGCAGCAATCTATGTATGAAAAGCAGCAGCAAGCGCTGAGTAAAATGCAGGATTATGTCGATCGTTTCCGCTACAAAGCGACCAAAGCCCGTCAGGCTCAAAGCCGTCTGAAGGCGATGGAACGGATGGAATTGATCCTGCCTGCACATGTCGACTCACAATTTCAGTTCCAATTCCGCGAGCCGGATAGCCTGCCGACTCCGCTGATCAGCATGGAAAATTTAAGTGCTGGTTATGGTGAAAAGCTGATCCTGGAAAAAATCAAACTGAACCTGGTGCCAGGTTCCCGCATTGGCCTGCTTGGCCGTAACGGTGCAGGGAAATCAACCTTCATTAAATTACTGGCAGGCGAGCTGCAACCACTCTCCGGTAAGTTAGAGCCAAGCAGAGGCGTTAAAATTGGTTACTTTGCCCAGCATCAGCTGGAATCACTACAAAAGGGTGATTCGCCTTTACAGCATCTGACCCGCCTTGCCGGTAACCGCCCGGAGCAGGAACTGCGTAATTTCCTGGGAGGATTTGGTTTTCATGGCGATCAGGCTCTCGACCCCGTAGACACTTTTTCGGGTGGCGAAAAAGCTCGTCTGGTATTAGCCCTGCTGGTATGGCAAAAACCGAATCTGCTGCTGCTTGACGAACCAACCAACCATCTTGATCTGGAAATGCGTGAAGCGTTGACTCTGGCTCTGCAAGGTTTCGAGGGTGCTATGGTGATCGTCTCGCATGATCGTCATTTACTGCGAACCACGACGGATGAGTTTTATCTGGTTCATCAGAAACGACTCGAGCCGTTTGATGGCGATCTGGATGATTACCACAAATGGTTAACGGAGCAGGATAAAGCCAGCATTGATACGAAAACCGATGCAGGTAATACAGTAGCTGCTCCTCAAAGTGCAGCAGCCCGTAAAGACCAGAAACGCAGGGAAGCTGATTTCCGACAGCAGACCCGACCTCTGCGTCAGAAGCTGGAAAAATACGAACAACAAATGGCGAAATTGCAAGATAAGCTCAGTGAGATCGAACAAGCATTAGCAGATCCGGCCATCTATCAGGATGACGCCAAAAACCGGCTGACTGATTTATTAGCCAAACAAGGCCCACTGAAAAATGATCTCGAACAGGCTGAAATGGAATGGATGGATATTTCAGAACAACTGGAACAGATGGAACAACAATTCGCCAGTGAAATGGCAACGCAGGAATAATTCATGCTCAGTTATCGTCACGCATTCCATGCCGGCAACCATGCCGACATATTAAAACATGCCGTACTCAGTCTACTGATTGAGCAACTAAAGCAAAAAGAGAAACCTTTCTGTTATCTCGATACCCATTCCGGCGGCGGCTGTTATGACCTAACCGGAGAATGGGCCAATAAGAAAGCAGAGTATCTTGATGGTATTGCCCGCCTTTGGCCACAGCGAGACCAATGGCCGGCACTGCAGAGTTACTTTAGCTGTATAGCCTCATTAAATGACGATGCTTTACATTATTACCCTGGCTCCCCAGAAATCGCTCGCGCCCTGCTACGCGAGCAGGATCGTCTTGTGTTGATGGAATTACACAACAACGAGATCGACGTCCTGCGTCAGCATATGCACCGGGATAAGCGTGTAGCGCTGCATCACCGGGATGGATTTGAAGGTCTGGTGGCGCTGACACCGCCAACGCCTCGCCGGGGGCTTGCACTCATCGATCCGCCGTATGAGCTAAAAGAAGATTACGATCGGGTCGTTAAAACACTGGCAAAAGTCTGGCAACGCTGGCCTGTTGGGATCTGCGTTGTCTGGTATCCAATTCTGGGGAAAGAGGCAGATCGCAGTCAGCGCATGCTCAAAGAGTGCGAAAAACTGGGTATTCCGATGCTGACAGCTGAACTTTCCGTTCAGGCGCAATCACCAACCTGGGGAATGCATGGCTCTGGAATGGCGATATTCAATCCACCTTGGCAATTTGAACAAAAGCTGGAACAACTGCTCCCGGCATTGTGTGAATTACTGGCCATTACACCGCAGGCGAGCTGGTCAATCAATGCATGTAATCAGGAACAATAATCCTGATCTGTGGCAGCCATTTAAATCATATAATTTGAATGGTAAGCCACATGAATCCGCATATTTATTCTCATTTTTTGACATCCTCCCCGCGCTAGCACGGGGATTCCTACTGCGGTTAAGCGTAAACGCCGGACTCGCTTCGGTGGGTTCCTGCTGCTGGCGGCATTGTTGCACCACTCACTTCACAGGCTAATCGGGCGTGTCCCGCCCTTAATACGTTGATCGCACCGACTACATCGGCGTTCTCTTCAAAGCCACATTCCACACAGGCAAACCGGGCTTGGGTGATGCGATTATCTTTTGAGATATGACCACAGCACGGGCATGTCCGGCTGGTGTTTTTCGGCGGAACAGCGATCAGGTGGCCGCCATTCCATGCCAGCTTGTAATCGAGCTGGCGACGAAACTCAAACCAGCCTTGATCGAGGATGGCTTTATTCAGCCCTGACTTCGCTCTGACATTCCGACCTTGCTGCTCCATCGTTCCTGACGCTGATTTTGACATGTTTTTGACCTGCAAATCTTCAATACAGACTATCGCGTGGTTTTTGCTTATGTCGCTTGAGGTTTTATGCAGGTAGTCACGGCGGCTGTTGCCGATTTTGGCATGGAGACACTGGATTTTGGCTTTTGCCTTTTTCCAGTTGTTGCTGAATTTGACCTTGCGACTCATGCGACGTTGATACTTAGCAAGGCGCTGCTGATGCTTCTTGAAACTGTTAAGCGGCGCGATGAAACTGCCGTCGCTCAAGGTGGCGAAACGA
>SSEX01000156.1 GCA_008015085.1 Tolumonas sp.
AGCAAGGCTTAGCAACAGACTCGATAGCACAACAGGTAGAGAGTGTGGCTGGAATGGCAGAAGAAAACAGTGAATCGGCCAAAAATGCGGATGAGTTAGCTAACAGACTGGAAAAAGTAGCGGCGAAAATGGAACAAATTGTCTCTGCATATCATTTATAACTACTCAACTTAACTCGTATACAAAAAAGGACGCTTCCGCGTCCTTTTTACATTCAATAGCTGAATATTATTCAGTCATTGGGATCTCTTCTGCTGGCGCAGCCGGCGCATCGATTTCAGAAACTGGTTCTGCTGTTGGTGCTGGTTGCTCATCACGTTTAGCTTCCTTGATAGATAAACGGATACGACCCTGACGGTCTACTTCCAACACTTTAGTACGAACAACATCACCTACTTTCAGGTAGTCAGAAACGTCTTTCACACGCTCATCAGTGATCTGAGAAATATGAACCAGACCATCTTTACCTGGCAGAATGTTCACAAACGCACCGAATTCAGCCAGACGAGTCACTTTACCTTCGTAGATACGACCTACTTCTACTTCAGCAGTCAGCGCTTCGATACGACGGATCGCTTCCTGAGCAGCATCACCACTTACAGCAGCAATCTTCACTGTACCATCATCTTCCAGCTCAATGGTGGTGCCAGTTTCTTCAGTCAGTGCACGGATCACTGAACCGCCTTTACCGATCACGTCTTTGATCTTCTCTGGATTGATCTTGATGGTGTGAATGCGCGGAGCAAAATCAGAGATGTCATTACGAGCTTCACCAATCGCTTTATCCATCACACCCAGAATGTGCAGACGAGCTTCACGCGCTTGTTTCAGAGCGATCTGCATGATTTCTTTGGTGATACCTTCGATTTTGATGTCCATCTGCAGTGCAGTAACACCTTCAGAAGTACCCGCCACTTTGAAGTCCATATCGCCCAGATGATCTTCATCACCCAGAATATCAGACAGAACAACAAAGCTATCGCCTTCTTTTACCAGACCCATCGCGATACCAGCAACTGACGCTTTGATCGGCACACCAGCATCCATCAGAGCCAGAGAAGTACCACACACAGACGCCATAGAAGAAGAACCGTTAGATTCGGTGATTTCAGAAACCACACGCACTACATACGGGAACTCAGCTTGTGAAGGAATAACAGCAGACACACCACGACGAGCCAGACGACCGTGACCAATTTCACGACGCTTAGGCGAACCCATCATGCCGGTTTCACCCACGCAATATGGTGGGAAGTTATAATGCAGCATAAAGCGATCAGTACGCTCACCGGTGATTTCATCGATAGTTTGCGCATCGCGTTCTGTACCCAGAGTACAAGTCACCAGCGCCTGAGTTTCGCCACGAGTAAACAGTGCAGAACCGTGAACGCGCGGCAGAACACCGGTACCTACGCTCAGAGCACGAATCATTTGAGGATCACGACCATCAATACGCGGCTCACCACGCAGGATACGGCCACGAACAACATCACTTTCCAGCTCATGGAACAAGTCAGCTACCTCACCCGCATCCTGAGTTTCATCAGCAGCAGTGATTTCTGCAACAATGCGTTGTTTCAGTGCAGAAATAGCATCATAACGAACCGCTTTTTCAGTAATACGGTAAGCTTCACCGATATCAGCACCAGCCAATTCAGCAATCTTAGCTTTCAGAGCTACGTTAGCAGCTGGCGCAGTCCAATCCCACGCTTTGTTACCAACCTCTGCAGCAAATTCTTTCACTGCATTGATAACGGTCTGCATTTGATCATGACCATAAACCACAGCACCCAGCATAACTTCTTCTGGCAGAATCGCAGCTTCAGATTCAACCATCAGAACAGCCGGCGCAGTACCAGCAACCACCAGATCCAGTTTACTGTCTTGCAGCTCAACTACGGATGGGTTCAGAACATACTGGTCGTTGATATAACCCACACGCGCAGCACCGATAGGGCCATTAAATGGAATGCCAGAGATAGCCAGTGCAGCTGAAGTACCAATCATCGCAACGATATCAGGAGATACCGCTGGGTTAACTGACATTACGGTAGCAACGATCTGAACCTCGTTCAGGAAGCCTTCAGGAAACAGAGGACGAATAGGACGGTCGATCAGACGAGCAATCAGAGTTTCGCCTTCACTTGGACGACCTTCACGTTTGAAAAAACCGCCCGGGATACGGCCTGCCGCATAAGTACGTTCCTGGTAGTTGACAGTCAGCGGGAAAAAATCTCGCCCTTCAACAGCTTCTTTTTTACCAACAACAGTTACAAATACCGCAGTATCGTCCATAGACGCCATTACTGCTGCGGTTGCCTGACGAGCCATAACACCAGTTTCTAACGTAACGGTGTGCTGACCATATTGGAAGGTCTTTACAATAGGATTCACGTGAATTTCCTTTTATTAATTTCGTCGCTTAAATTGCGCGTCCATTATAGCTGAAGGTGATCAGAATAGGTAAGCCGAGATGGAAGGAGTTTCGATATTCTGGCGTAAATGTCATTAAGGTCACGAAAAAACAAAAGGAGGCAAATGCCTCCTTTCATTAGAATTCACTAAGTATGAATTAGCGACGCAGACCCAGTTTAGCAATCAGATCTTTGTAACGTGCTTCATCTTTGCCTTTCAGGTAATCCAGCATTTTACGACGCTGAGAAACCATACGCAGCAGACCACGGCGACCGTGGTGATCTTTAGTGTGTACAGAGAAGTGGCCTTGCAGATGGTTGATCTGAGCAGTCAGCAGTGCAACCTGAACTTCTGGTGAACCAGTGTCATTTGTACCACGAGAGAAATCAGCAACGATCTTGGCTTTAGTTTCAGCATTTAGTGACATAATGTACTCCTGAGTTTAATGGGCTGTGAGCCGATCACTAATTCAGCCCACAGAGAAGCTGCGCATTCTAGCACAGCTATATTCACTGACAAGCAACTCTGCTTATTCGTCTTCATCCGTATCAGGCAAATCACCGCCAATACGAACTAAACGACGTGGCGCAACTTTGCCATCATCATCAATTTCACCGACACCGATAAATTCAGCATCAGGCCCGACAGTCATCCGAACAAAACCTTCTGTCGGAGCGTGCGGAACCATCACTGCCTGTCCTTGGTTGACATAGGCCGCCAGTACAGGAGACATATTGACCTCTGGCAGACAAGAAACAGCAGTATCCATTGGCAGCAAAAACTGATCGAGACGATCACGCGGCGGAATACCCAGCTCCCGGCATTCAGTCAGAATCTCGTTCAATTTCTCAATATTCAGCATTTTTTCATTAGGATATGTAGCAACTTGCGTACGACGCAGCTGCGTTACATGAGCGCCACAACCTAATAGTTCACCCAGATCATCAACCAGCGAGCGAATATAAGTTCCTTTAGAACAATGAACTTCCAAAGAAACGCGATCCTCAGTAAATGATTCTAAGGTCAGCGAATAAATAGTGATTGGCCGAGCCTCACGCTCAATCTCAATACCTTCCCGCGCATATTCATACAAAGGCCGGCCTTGATGTTTCAATGCAGAAAACATGGAAGGTACCTGCATGATATCACCGCGGAATGAATCCAGTGCTTGCAGCAGCTGTTCCTCACTTACATTTACGGGGCGCACAGATACCACAGAACCTTCTGAATCACTGGTATCGGTACGTACACCCAGACGAGCGGTAACACGATAACGTTTGTCAGCATCAAGAAGGAATTGAGAGAATTTTGTGGCCTCGCCAAAGCAAATTGGCAGCATTCCTGTGGCTAATGGATCCAATGCACCGGTATGACCAGCTTTGGCTGCATTATAGATACGCTTGACTTGCTGCAGCGCATCATTCGAGGTGATACCGCTTGGTTTATCCAGCAGTATAATGCCGTGGACATCACGGCCTTTAAAGCGACGTCGTCGAGACATCTTTAATCACGATCCTCCTCGCTTTGTTCAGGCGAATCGCCACGGCGACGCTGATCATCACGAACAGTGTTAGTTACCAGGTTGGAGATTCGCATCCCTTCAACCAACGTTTTGTCATAGACAAAGCGGATCTCCGGCACTACGCGCAGTTTCATCGCTTTACCCAACAATATGCGAATATAACCTGAAGCATCATTCAGCACTTTGACGCCTGCCTCAATGTTATCTTCTTCATTCAGAAAGAATGTCACAAAAATCTTGGCGTGCTGTAGATCGCGCGTTAATTCAACATCAGAGACCGTCACCATGCCAACACGGGGATCTTTCACTTCACGTTGCAAAATAACAGCAATTTCACGCTGAATTTGTTGCGCAACCCGATCTGCACGTCCAAATTCTTTTGCCATTTTAAACTCCGGAGAAAACGGGGGCATTATGCCCCCGTAACTAATTATAGAGTACGCTGAATTTCAACAGTCTCATAAACTTCGATCTGGTCGCCAGGACGAACATCATTGTAGTTCTTAACCGCGATACCACATTCGTAGCCATTCTTGACTTCAGCTACGTCATCTTTGAAGCGACGCAGAGATTCAAGTTCACCTTCGTAGATAACCACGTTATCACGCAGGACGCGGATTGGGTTATTACGTTTCACTGTACCTTCAGTCACCATACAGCCTGCAACCGCACCAAATTTCGGTGAACGGAACACATCACGCACTTCAGCCAGACCAATGATCTGTTGTTTGTATTCAGGCGCCAGCATACCGCTCATTGCCTGACGAACTTCATCAATCAGATCATAGATAACAGAGTAATAACGTAGATCGATATTTTCTGATTCAATGATCTTACGGGCAGAAGCATCAGCACGAACGTTGAAGCCCAGCACAATAGCATTCGATGCAGCAGCCAGACTTGCATCAGTTTCAGTGATACCGCCCACACCGGAACCAATGATTCTGACTTTAACTTCGTCAGTGGACAGTTTATTCAGAGAATCTGCAATTGCTTCAACAGATCCTTGTACGTCCGCTTTCAGCACAACATTCAGTTCAGAAACTTCACCTTCAGTCATGTTAGAGAACATGTTTTCCAGCTTAGCTTTCTGCTGACGAGCCAGTTTCACATCACGGAATTTGCCCTGACGATACAGCGCCACTTCACGCGCTTTCTTCTCGTCACGAACAACCGTGGCTTCATCACCCGCAGATGGCACGCCGGACAAACCCAGAATTTCCACTGGAGTTGAAGGACCTGCAGCATCAATGCTACGACCTAATTCATCGCGCATTGCACGAACACGGCCATATTCAAAGCCACACAGAACGATATCGCCCTGATGCAGAGTACCTTCCTGAACCAGAACGGTTGCAACCGGACCACGGCCTTTATCCAGGCGAGATTCGATAACCACACCGCTAGCCATCGCATCACGAACAGCAGTCAGTTCCAGAACTTCCGCCTGTAACAGAATCGCATTCAGCAGATCTTCAATTCCCTGACCGCTCTGAGCTGATACTTTAACAAACTGGTTCTCGCCACCCCATTCCTCTGGGATCACGCTATGGCGCGTCAATTCATTCATGACACGATCTGGATCTGCTTCAGGCTTATCAATTTTGTTCACAGCGACAACAATAGGTACACCAGCCGCTTTCGCATGCTGAATTGCTTCGATAGTTTGAGGCATAACACCGTCATCTGCCGCAACAACCAGAACAACGATATCTGTCGCTTTCGCACCACGGGCGCGCATTGCGGTAAATGCTGCGTGACCAGGGGTATCCAGGAATGTGATACTGCCGTTATCAGTGTCTACATGGTAAGCACCAATGTGCTGGGTAATCCCCCCCGCTTCACCGGAAGCCACTTTCGCTTTACGGATATAATCCAGCAGCGAGGTTTTACCGTGGTCAACGTGCCCCATGATGGTCACAACCGGAGCGCGATCTTCACGGGTCGCAGTAGAGTCACGATCCTGCAATACCGCTTCTTCCAGCTCATTTTCACGGCGCAGGGTTACTTTGTGACCCATTTCTTCCGCAACCAGCTGAGCTGTTTCTTGATCGATCACTTGGTTGATGGTGGCCATCGCGCCCATTTTCATCATCACTTTGATGACTTCAACGGCTTTCACTGCCATTTTCTGCGCTAATTCGCCGACAGTAATAGTTTCACCAACAACGATGTCACGGTTTACAGGCTGAGCTGGTTTCTGGAAACCATGCTGCATAGAATTCGGCGTATGAACTTTCGCCCGTTTGCCTTTGCGTGCACGGGGATTGCGTTCTTCACGGTCATCTTCATGAGGTGATTTTTTCGCTTTTGCAACACCAGTACGACGGCGACCTTTGCTTTCGTCCTGACGTTCACGCTCAGCTTCAGCTTCTTTTACAAATTTTGATGCTGCTTCGCCAACATCATCAGTCATCTCAGCACGACGACGGGCTTCTTCTTCTTCTGCCCAACGAGCTTCATTTTCTTCGGCTAAACGACGTGCCTCTTCAGCAATACGTTGAGCTTCCATTTCAGCTTTACGACGAGCTTCTTCTTCCTGTTTTTTACGTAATGCATCTGCTTCACGCTTAGCATTTTCATCTGCGCGTTTATCTGCCTCAGCTTTCACTTTTTTGGCCTTCTGATCTGGAGATTTTGCTGCATCAGCAGCAGATTCTGTCGATTGCTTTTGGGCTTCAGCTTCTTTGCGCGCTTTTTCTTCGGCTTCTTTACGGGCCTTCGCTTCCGTATCTTTACGCGCCTGTTCAGCCTTAGCTAACTCTTCCTGACGCGCTTTTTCAGCTTCTAAACGCGCTTTTTCTTCAGCTTCTTTCTGTTGCTGAGCTTCATCAATTACAGAACGATGAACATAAGTTTTTGACTTACGAACTTCAATCTGGACTTCCTTATTTTTACCGCCGGCACCCTGGACATTCAGAGTGCTTTTAGTTTTACGCTGCAGAGTCATACGTTTAGGCTCTGCATTGTCAGCGCCATGCTGTTTTTTCAGATGCTCAAGCAGCGCCTGTTTTTCCTGCTCAGTTACCATTGCATCTGCATCTTTTGCCAAACCGGCATCTTTAAACTGTTGTACCAACCGGTCAACCGGTGTACCAACTTCAATGGCTAGTTGTTTTACTGATAAATCGGCCATTCACTACCCTCCGCAGTTACTCTGCTTGTTCACCAAACCAGCAGATATTACGAGCTGCCATAATCAATTCACCGGCTTTTTCTTCCGTCATACCCGGTACACCACTCAGATCATCAATACCCTGCTCAGCCAGATCCTCCAGTGTTGGGATACCACGGGCTGCCAGTTCATAAGCCAGATCCTGAGTCATACCATCTAATGCCAGAAGATCATCTGCCGGTTTAGCTCCCGCCAGAGTTTCTTCTTTAGCCAGCGCCTGAGTGCTCAGAGCCTGCTTAGCTCGCTCACGTAATTCTTCGATTTGCTCATCATCCAGATCTTCGATGCGCTGCAATTCACTCAATGGAACATAAGCAATTTCTTCAACCGTGGAGAAACCTTCTTCGACTAGTAACTCAGCAAAATCATCGTCAATATCCAGTGCCTGAGTGAACAGATTCAGAATACGATCTTTTTCAGCCTGATGTTTAGTCTGCATGTCTTCAACAGTCATCACATTAAGCTCCCAACCTGACAGCTGAGATGCTAAACGAACATTTTGACCATTACGACCGATAGCTTGTGCCAGATTGCTAGAAACAACAGCAATATCCATCGTGTGGTTATCTTCATCCACAACCAGAGACGCAACATCAGCAGGCGCCATAGCATTGATAACGAACTGAGCAGGATTATCATCCCACAGCACAATATCAATACGCTCACCGGCTAATTCACCAGAGACTGCCTGAACACGAGCACCACGCATACCTACGCAGGCACCCACCGGGTCAATACGGCGATCATTTGTTTTAACCGCGATCTTAGCCCGTGAGCCAGGGTCACGCGCTGCTCCTTTAATTTCGATGATCTCTTCACCGATTTCAGGTACTTCAATACGGAACAACTCTTTCAGAAAATCAGGATGTGTCCGGCTAACGAATAACTGGGAACCTCGGGCTTCTGGTTTAACCGCCGCCAATAAGCCTTTCACACGATCGCCATTACGGAAAGATTCACGTGGCAGCATATCTTCACGATATAAGACACCTTCCGCATTATTGCCTAAATCAAGAATGACGCTGTCACGGTTAACTTTCTTTACAACACCGGTAACAATCGTTCCTTCCTGATCACGGAACTGCTCAACAATCTGAGCTCGCTCTGCTTCGCGGACTTTCTGAACGATAACCTGTTTAGCCGTCTGTGTAGTAATTCGGTCAAAGGTAATAGAGTCAATCTGTTCTTCAACGTAGTCACCTAGTTGAAGAGATGGATCATCGAATTGTGCCGCATCCAGCGAAATCTCACGATACGGGTTTTGCATGACACCGTCACCTTCGACGATCTGCCAGCGACGGAAAGTATCGAAATCACCTGTTTTACGATCAATTGCAACACGAACTTCAATATCGCCTTCGTATTTCTTTTTGGTTGCTGTCGCTAATGCAGTTTCCAGAGCCTGGAAAATTTTTTCGCGAGGTACTGCTTTTTCGTTAGAAACAGCATCAACAACTAAAAGGATTTCTTTATTCATTATCCAATAGCCTCGTCAATCAAAATTCGGAATCAGGTTTGCCTGTTGAATATTGGCAAAGGCCAGAATTTCATCCCGACCATCGACAGTCAGGGTAATCATTTCCCCTTCAACCTGCTTAATAATGCCTTTATATTTACGTCTGTTATTTACTGCCATCCGCAATGTCACCGCAGCAACACCTCCGATATATCGGGCAAAATGTGCAGGTTTCAGTAACGGTCTATCCATTCCGGGAGAAGACACTTCAAGGTAGTATTCAGTGGTGATCGGATCTTCCACATCCAGCAGAGCGCTCACCTGATGACTGACTTCAGCACAATCATCTACCGAAATTCCATTTGCATGATCAATGTAAACACGCAAAGTAGAATGTTTACCGGCACGGATAAATTCAATTCCCCACAACTCAAAGCCTAATGCAACAACAGGCGCATCAAGCAGTTCTGTCAGGCGTTGTTCCAAGGTAGCCAATAGACCCTCCGTAAATAAAAAAAGGGCAACGATGGCCCAATATTATGTTCACCTGGATGGTGATACAGAATCCGGATAACAAAAAGCCCCGTTCAAAGAACTGGGGCTTCTTAGCCTGCTCATTGTATTAATGAGCATGTAAATTGGTTGCGGGGGCTGGATTTGAACCAACGACCT
>SSEX01000166.1 GCA_008015085.1 Tolumonas sp.
AATGCACCACATTTATCACGGGTTCAACCCACTCCTGTTGGATTATGGCAACAAGGGTGCAGTAAGACGATGCTTTGTTCCGGCAGTGATTGAAAGGTTTCCAGCATTGCCGGAACAAAGCATCGTCTTACTGCACCCTTGTTGCCACAATCCAACAGGTGTGGATTTAAGCCGTGATCAATGGGCTGCATTGCTACCAGTCATCAAAGCGCGTAAGTTGATCCCATTCCTTGATATTGCTTATCAGGGCTTTGGCGATTCACTGAATGAAGATGTTTTTGCCCTGCAGATGCTGATTGATGCTGATATTTGTTTCTTCGTCAGTAACTCTTTCTCAAAAAATCTGTCTTTATACAGTGAACGTTGCGGTGGTTTATCCGTTATTTGCCCAACCGCCGAAGAAGCAGAACGAGTGCTCGGCCAGCTAAAACTAACCGTCAGAAAGAACTATTCCAGCCCACCGAGTCATGGCGCTTACGTTGTTACGGATGTGCTGACTAAACCAGAATTACGCTCGAAATGGGAATCAGAAGTAGCAGAAATGCGCGATCGCATCAAAGCCATGCGTCAAAAATTGTATGAGACCCTGACAGCTAAAGTACCGGGTAAAGATTTCAGTTACATGATCAAGCAGCGCGGCATGTTCAGCTATACCGGTCTGACGCCAGAACAGGTTGACCGCCTGCGTGAAGAGTTTGCAGTGTATCTGGTTCGCACCGGCCGTATGTGTGTTGCTGGCCTGAATACCCGCAACGTGGAATACGTTGCCAATTCTATGGCTGCAGTGTTGCAGGATTAATATGTAACACATCCGGGATCTCTCTTGTAGCACAGATCCCGGTTACACATAATTTTAACATTCCCTTGTTTTCACCACTTTATTCCAATGTTATCCCCAGAAAATGTGGATAACCCCCCGATCCGGCCACCAACGATCACCGCCCCACGCCACACAACCACCCAAACCTTTCGATAAAATAGAAAGATAGAGCCTATTTTTTGTTATTTTTTTATTAAAAATAGAACGTATAGTGTATCTCAACGCATAATGCCGACACAGAGGTATAAATAATGAGCAACGTATTAGTCATTCAATCAAGCATTCTGGGCGCTTATTCACAATCCACAAAACTACTGGATACTTTCAGTGTGGAATGGAAACAGAAACACCCCGCAGACAATATTGTCGTTCGTGATCTGGCTGCAGACCCTCTGCCAGTACTGGATGGTGAGATCATTGCCGCTTTAGGCGGAAATGGTGAACTGAACGAGCGCCAGAAAGCTGCGGCTGAGCTTTCACTCAAATTAATTGATGAAATTAAAGCAGCCGACTATGTTGTGGTTGCCGTACCAATGTACAACTTTGGTATCCCGGTTCAGCTGAAAACCTGGTTTGACATGATTTGCCGAGCCGGTATTACCTTCTCTTATTCAGAAACCGGCCCGCAAGGTCATCTTACCGGTAAAAAAGTACTGGTGGTAACCACTACCGGCGGAGCACACCGCAATACTGCAACCGATCTGGCGCTGGCTCATGCACAGGCAGTTCTGAGTTTCATCGGTCTGAAAGACATTACCGTTGCTTACGCTGAGGCACTAAACATGGGGCCTGAGTCACAAGAACGTGGTTTATCTGAGGCATCAAATGTCATTAAGGCATTTATTGCAGCTCAGTAATTAGTGTTATGCTGAGGGAAGTCCTTCTTTCCTCAGCATTTTTATGTTCAGCACATCATTCCCCTCTTTTCGCACATCCATTGAAACCTATATCCGGGAAAATGCTCTTCCTGTTGATAAATACAGTCATCAGCCCCGCCTCTACGCACTGACACTGCAATTAGCACAATCTGCTGGTCTGGCATATGACGATGATATTTTGCATGCTGCGGTCTGGTTGCATGACCTTGGTGTATTTGAAGGTCACCGGCCTGTTGACCCTGATGCGTTGTCAAAATGGAACAATGTGGCTTACGCCTGCGAAATGATTCCGGCTTTATTGACTAGCTGGCGTTTTCCTGCGGAAAAAATTCCTGCTGTTATTGATGCTATCCGGCAGCATGTGGCGAATGGCCGCCCGGCCAAGCCTGAAGCCATTCTGTTGCACGACGCCGACTTACTGGAACTGCTCGGCGCCGTCGGCATTATGCGTGCTTTATCTAAGGTGGGTCGTGATACCCGCTATACCACCCACGGATCGGTCGTAAAAGTTCTTGAATCAGCCTTGCAACTGCCAGATCAGTTGTTATTGCCAGCAGCAAAATTAATTGCAGAACAGAAAGTGAGCGTACTGCAAATGTTCCTTACAGCACTTACAAATGAAACATACGGCATTTCATATTGATATTTTGTATGCATCTGCAAAGCTGATCACACCAGATAAGGGATTTATTTGACCAACATCTACCTTTCTTAAATTAATAAATGTTTATATAAGCTTGTGTCGATTGAAGTTATAAAACTCCAGATACAAGCAGTGGATGCCAGCATAATCAATAATATAACTATACTGTCATTCGTATCATGAGATCTTTAGTGGCGAGAAGCGTTTTATGCATCCAAGACATTCGGTTATTTTAGAACTGGTAAACAGCGTAGGTCGAATTACAGTAGCAGATCTATCCGCTCAGTTAGGTGTTTCAGAGGTGACAATCCGTCAGGATCTGACACAGCTGGAAAATCAGGGTTTTCTGAAACGGGTTCATGGTGCAGCAACTGTGCTGGATAGTGAAGATCCAGAGCATCGCTTATGGGCAAACAGCAAAATAAAACAGGACATTGCCAGTTATGCCTGCTCATTTATTGGGCGGGATGACTGCGTGTTGATTGAGGGCGGCAGTGTTAATGTCATGCTGGCAAAATTACTGGCAGAGCGCTCTGATATCACCATTATCACATCAAGCTCGTATATCGCCCACCAGCTCAGAGCCAGTAAAGCAGAGATCATTCTTTTAGGCGGCCAATATCAAACCAGTAGCGAAAGTCTGGTTGGACCTTTGACTCGTTTGTGTATCAAGCATGTACATTTTAGTAAAGCATTTATCGGCGTAGATGGTTTTGATATCCAGACTGGCTTTACCAATCGCAACATGATGCGGGCGGATATTGCTAATACTATTCTGAACAAACATCAGGAAGTGTTTGTATTAACCGATTCCAGTAAGTTTGGCCGGATTCATCCCGCCGCCATTGGGCCTACGTCATTAATTAAACATGTGATTACTGACAAAAATATACCGGAAAATGCCTGCGAATGGCTGAAGCAACAAGGAACGGAAGTTCACATCATCTGATAAAACAAAGCCCCATGAAGGGGCTTTGTTGTTTTAGTCCTGATCGATGCGGCTGGCAACCGCACCCTGCTGACTCTTGTATTTCGCATTGGTACGTTTGTTATAAGGGCGGGCAGCTGAACCAGACATAGTTTCAAAGTTCAGAGCACCAATCACCATGCCAGGGCGCAAAGCCAGCGGTAAGCGTCCGCCATTATAGAACTCCAGCACGATGCGGCCAGACCAGCCCGGATCAATACGGTGTGCGGTAACATGTACCATTAACCCCAAGCGAGCCAGAGATGAACGGCCATCCAGCCAACCGACAATATTGTCTGGCAATGTGACCGATTCATGCGTTACCGCAAGGGCAAGCTCACCCGGATGCAAGATGAATACGTCACCATTATCAATAAAGATTTCATCACTCATAACCCGATCGATAGCCGCAGAAACTTCTTCTTTCGGGCCGCTCAGATCAATATAAGGTGCGGTATGAGCCTGAAAAACACGAAACTCATTACCCAGCAACACATCGACACTGACGCCGCTGATACGCGAGCTGTCAGGACGCGGCTCAATCACGATTTTACCATCTTCAAGGTGCTGCTCGATGTCGCGATCACAAAGACGCATGTTTTCTCCAGAATAAATAATCAGCTCAGTAATAAATGACGGATACGCGATTTCAGCATTTCAATCGCGATACGGTTACGGCCACCACGAGGAATAATGATATCCGCATATTGTTTCGACGGTTCAATGAACTGCAGGAACATCGGGCGCACGGTTTTCTGATACTGCTCGAGCACAGAATCCATAGTTCTGCCTCGTTCCTGCACATCACGCGCCAGACGGCGAACCAGACAAATATCCAGCGGTGTATCCATGAAAATGCTGACATTCAGTAATTTACGCAGAGCCGGATCATTCAGCAGCAAGATCCCTTCCAGAATGATGATCCGTTTAGGTGTGAAGTGAATAGTTTGCTCTGTACGCGTATGTTCTGAGTAGGAATAGGTCGGAATATCTACCGCCTGCCCATCTATCAGCTGTTTCAGATGCTGCGCCAGCAGTGCATGATCAAAGGCCGCCGGATGGTCATAATTTGTTTTAACACGTTCAGCCATCAATAAATGGCTCTGATCTTTGTAATAGCAATCTTCCGTGATCACGCCGATCTGATCTTCACCCAATTCAGCGGTTAATTCGTTGTATATGGTTCTGGCGATCAGACTTTTTCCTGACGCTGAGGCTCCGGCAATACCAATAATGACGCAGTCAGGATTTTTATCAGACATGAAGAGATCTCTTTTTACTGTATTTCAGGAGGCGCATTATATATAAATCACCACCTGAAATAACATGCTATTACCTGCCTAACCACGGTAAAACTAGCTATTTACGGTAAAAATTGTGCTTGGCTCGGTTTTACCGGAAAAATAAAGACTGGATGCCACCTTTCTGGCTATTCGTTTATAAGTCAGCGCCAGCTTTCCTCCGGGTTCAGCCACGACAATCGGCATACCATCATCTGACTGTTCACGAATATGGATATGCAGTGGTATCTGCCCCAGTAGCTCAGTCCCATATTGCTCAGCTACCTTGGCTCCACCACCCTCGCCAAAGATTTTCTCTTTATGCCCGCATTTACTGCAGATGTGATAACTCATGTTTTCAATGACGCCCAAGACCGGAATAGTTACTTTTTCAAACATAGCTATCCCTTTACGCGCATCAATCAAGGCTAGATCCTGCGGTGTTGTCACGACCACTGCGGCCGTCGTCGGCACCTGCTGCGCAATGGTTAACTGGATATCACCTGTGCCAGGAGGCAAATCAACCACCAGATAATCCAATTCTCCCCAGCGGGTATCATATAAAATTTGCGATAGTGCTTTACTTGCCATCGGTCCACGCCAGACTGCAGCCTCCGTTTCCGGCACCAGAAATCCAATACTGTTGCAAACGACCGAATGCGCTTTAACCGGGCGCATGTGTTTCTCATCAATAATTTCCGGATGCGCACCAGATTTACCCAGCAGCAAGGGAATAGACGGGCCATATATATCCGCATCCAGCAGTCCAACCTTTGCGCCTTCTTGCTGCAAAGCCAAAGCAAGGTTCACTGAGGTTGTTGATTTCCCCACACCACCTTTGCCTGAACTGACGGCGATAATATTTTTCACCCCAGGGATAGCTGGAACAGCATTTTTCCGTGCAATCGTCTCAACCTGTATATCAAAATGCCACCAGACATTACTGATATCGGCTACCTGACGGATCCGCTCATCCAGTAATTCCTGTATTTCGTTCTCCCAAGACAATCCGGCAAAAGGCAGCTGAATATAAATATGTAATTTACGATCAACCAGTTCAGTCTTTTTGACAAAACCTGCCGACCATAGATCTTTTTCCCATGATGCAGGTTTGAACTCACTCAACAATTGGCGAACTGTTTCAATCACAAAAACCGCCTTTCATGGAGTAAATCATCGATAAATGCTCGGGATAAAAGGCATTGAGCCTAGGCAGTAAGCGCTTAATTCAGGTAACATTGCCATTATTTTCATTCAAAACAAAGTCCGGACATTATGTCTAGCACATCAAGAAATATTCTGGTTACCTGTGCCCTGCCTTACGCTAACGGTTCAATCCACCTCGGTCATATGCTGGAACACATCCAGGCTGATATCTGGGTTCGCTTCCAGCGCATGCGCGGCCACAACATTCACTTTATCTGTGCTGACGATGCGCATGGCACCCCTATTATGCTGAAAGCACAGCAACTGGGTATCACACCGGAAGAAATGATCGCTGCCGTATCTCAGGAGCATCAGACCGATTTCGCTGGTTTCAAAATCAGTTTTGATAACTATCACTCGACTCACAGCGACGAAAACCGTCAGTTTGCTGAATCTATCTATACGAAACTGAAAGAGAACGGGTTCATTAAAAGCAAAACTATTTCTCAGCTTTTCGACCCTGAAAAAACCATGTTCCTGCCGGATCGCTTTGTAAAAGGCACTTGCCCAAAATGTAAAGCACCGGATCAATACGGTGATAACTGCGAAGTCTGCGGCGCAACCTACAGCCCAACCGAGCTGATCAATCCTAAATCAGCAGTATCGGGGGCGACTCCGGTTATGAAAGATACTGAGCACTTCTTCTTCGATCTTCCTCAGTTCGCGGAAATGTTAAAAGCATGGACGACTTCTGGCGCGCTGCAGGATGAAATTGCTAACAAACTGAATGAATGGTTCACCTCTGGTCTGCAGCAGTGGGATATCACCCGTGATGCACCCTATTTCGGTTTTGAAATTCCGGGCGCGCCTGGCAAATACTTCTATGTATGGCTGGATGCGCCAATCGGCTACATGGGGTCATTCAAAAATCTGTGTAACAAACGTGGCGACATCGATTTTGATGCTTTCTGGGGCGAAACTAGTGATGCAGAGCTGTATCACTTCATCGGTAAAGACATTGTTTATTTCCACAGCCTGTTCTGGCCAGCGATGCTGCACGGTTCTGGTTACCGTAAGCCAACCAACGTTTTCGTTCATGGTTATGTAACCGTCAATGGTGCGAAGATGTCCAAATCCCGTGGTACTTTCATCAAAGCATCAACCT
>SSEX01000103.1 GCA_008015085.1 Tolumonas sp.
ATAAAAAAAGAAAATAACAGCCAGATACTGAATATCAAGCAGCCAGCGAACCATTGACATCATGGGCGTGATACCGCTGCCGGCACTGCAGAGCAGAATTTTCGGAGCACTGTAATCGGCTGGCAGGAAGAACGCCCCAGTCGGATGCTGAGCGTTTAACGTATCACCGGCGTGGAAGTGATCCAGCAGCCAGTTAGAAACCAGCCCATTGGCAACCCGTTTAACCGTCACTGCTAAATCGGCAGAACGGCTTGGCGAAGAACAAAGGGAGTAGGCTCGGCTGTGTGGCTGACCGTCGATTTCTACCGTTAGCAGCAGAAATTGCCCCGGCTGATAAGAAACGGCCAGCGGTTGTAATGGTCGAAAAACAAAGGTGGCGGCATCCGCCGTTTCCTGGCGACGTTCAATACAGCACAGCGTCTGAGCGTCTTGCCATACGGCAGGTTGAGAAGAAATAGTCATGCAAAATTCCTGTCGTGATATCAAGTGACCGGGCAGGACCACATAGTGGCCCCGCACACGGTTTATTCTCAGGCGGCGAGAATATCTTTCAGATCCTGTTCCACTGTGGTGATGGTTTTCAGATCGAAGTTTTCACTCAGGAAGTTCAGCAGATTCGGGGTCAGGAAGCCTGGCACAGATGGGCCAACACGAATACCCTTAATACCCAGTGACAGCAGAGTCAGCAGGATCACGATGGCTTTCTGTTCGAACCATGACAGCACCAGAGACAGTGGCAGGTCATTCACACCACACTCAAAAGCTTCAGCCAGCGCCAGTGCCAGCTGAATGGCAGAATAGGCATCGTTACACTGACCTACATCCAGCAGACGAGGAATACCGTTGATGTCACCAAATTCCAGATCATTGAATTTGAACTTGCCGCAGGCCAGTGTCAGGATCAGGCTATCTTGTGGTACGGCTTTCGCCATTTCAGTGTAGTAGCCACGTTCCTGTTTATCACCGTCACAACCACCGATCAGGAAGAAATGCTTGATGTTGCCGGCTTTCACTTGATCGATCACAGCTGGGGCGGCTGCCATCAGTGCATTACGGGCAAAACCGGTCATCGTGTAGTGCGGGATTTCATCGTAAGGGAAGCCTTCCAGTGACTGAGCCTTTTCAATTACCGCACTGAAATCATCACCTTCCAGATGAATCACTCCCGGCCAGCCAACGATGCTACGGGTAAAGATACGGTCAGCGTATTTACCGACGTTCGGGTTGATGATGCAGTTGGAGGTCATCACGACAGCGCCAGGGAAGGCGGCAAATTCTTTTTGCTGGTTCTGCCAGGCTGAACCGTAGTTACCGACCAGATGTGGGTATTTCTTCAGCAGTGGGTAAGCATGTGCCGGTAGCATTTCACCGTGGGTATACACGTTGATGTTTTTGCCTTCGGTTTGCTGCAGAATTTTTTCCAGATCGTGCAAGTCGTGGCCGGAAACCAGAATGGCTTTACCAGCAATCGGCTTCATATTCACTTTGGTTGGTTCAGGATGACCAAACGTTTCGGTTTCGCCTTTATCCAGCATCGCCATGACTTTGAAGTTCATCTGGCCGATCTGCATAGCGCAATCCAGAAGTGGCTGCATTTCAGTCGGTTCAGTACCGAGGAAGGCCATGATCTGATGATATTCTGCACCGATTTCATCGTCTTGCTGACCCAGCACACGGGCATGTTCCATATAAGCGGCTGCTCCTTTCAGGCCATACAGGCAGAGCAGACGCAGACCCAGAATGTCTTCACCGATCGCTTCTTTGTTACGGTTAACCGCAGCATTTGGTGCCCACGCCAGTAACTCGGCTTTATCTGCGGTCAGTATCAGTGCCGCCGGGCCGGTCGCAGCTTCAGGGACTTTACCTGCCAGCAGGCAGGCCGCTTCATAGCGGGATTTCAGAGAATCACGATTTTGTTGTGCTTCATTGATGAAGGCAATGATACGCGCTGCATCAAAGTTCACGTTGGTCAGTGTTGCGAACAGTGCCTGACAGACATAAGCATCGATGTCACGATCAACGATGCCAACGGAGCGGGCTTTCAGGGCATAGTCAGAAACGCCTTGCAGCAGATAAATCAATACGTCCTGCAGATCAGAAACTTCCGCAGTTTTACCGCACATGCCCATGGTGTAGCTGCAGCCTTTGGCAACAGGAGTAGAGATAGTCTGTTCACACTGAATACAAAACATTGGGATTTCCTTGATTTGATTAGCCGATATGGAGATAGCTATATCAAAGGTTATGCCAATATTTTATTTTATTGATTTATAAGGTTTTATCTTATTTTTTGATGTGTTACTGAGATAAAAAGACACAGGGGTTGGCCTGTGTCTTTTTGACTTGATTGGTCATTTCGACCCGTTTATTTACCTAGCAGAGAAATGGGGTTTACCGGACGGCCAGCTTTACGGATTTCAAAATAGACACCCGCAGCGCCGGTATTGCCGCTATTGCCGGAACTGGCAATGACATCGCCACTGTTAACATGTTGCCCGACATGCTTATTCAGGCTCTTGTTATTACCATACAGGCTGAGGTAGCCACGGCCATGATCAATGACCAGTACATTGCCGAAACCATCCAGCCAGTCGGCAAAGACCACATCACCGCTGCCAGCTGCTTTCACTGGCGTACCAGATCCGGCTTTAATTAAGATCCCTTTCCAGGCTACTTCACCTGTACGAGTTTCCCCGAATTTACGGATCACGGTGCCGCGTACCGGCCAGCTCATGCGGCCAGATTTACCCAAGCCCTGCAGATCATTTTTGGCCAGACGGGCAGCTTCTTTCTTTTCAGCAGCCGCTTCCGATTTTCCCTCTTTTTTCGCTTTTGCTCGTGCTTTAGCCAGTGCTTCTTTTTTCTTCCGGGCGCGTTCTTCTTCCAGCCGTTTTCGCTGCTCTTCAATTTTTTGCAGCATAGCTTTCTCTGCCTGCTGCAACTTGGTCAGTTGCTGCTGGTCAGACTGCAATGATTCATTTAATTCCTGTGCTGTTTTTTCGCGCTGCTGCTGCTTTTGTTGCAGTGATAACTGATCCTGTTTCTGATCATCAATCAAAGCTCGCAGCTCCTGACTGCTCTCGCTGGTTTCCTGCTTGTTCTGCAGTAATTCAGCCTTGGTCGCATCCAGACGTTGTAGCACTTTCAGACGGGCCTGATTCATATAACCGTAATAGGCCATGGTGCGATCGACGGCAGCCGGGTCTTGCTGATTCAGCAATAATTTGACGTAATCATGCTGCCCCATGCGGTAGGCTTCATCAAATTGCTCAGCGAGCAGACGCTCCTGCTGACGAGACTGAGCTTCCAGTTTGGCTCGCTGTGCTTCCAATCGCTGGAGCTTACTGCGAACTTTATTGAGCTGGCTTTGTGAATTTTGTAGCTTCTGATTGGCTGCCGAAATGGCATCTTCATCAGCTTTAAGTTGTTGCTGCAGCGAAGCCAGATCCTTTTTCTGAACCTGAATAGCCTGCTGTTTTTGCTGAATTTGTTCACGCACGCTGGATAATGCGGAATTATCCGGTGCGGATTTCTCTGCCTGTAT
This sequence comes from Tolumonas sp., assembly GCA_008015085.1. GTDB lineage: Bacteria > Pseudomonadota > Gammaproteobacteria > Enterobacterales > Aeromonadaceae > Tolumonas. The sequence continues at coordinate 3,545 of SSEX01000103.1, forward strand.
CGCGGCGCTAAAAAACAACGCGCCGACCAACAGGCCGACGCGATTGTATTTCATAGGAAACAACTGCTCTGCCCTCATGGGCGAGAATTATTTCAGAACCATCAGTGGCTTACCAGTCATTTCAGCTGGTACTTCCATACCCATCAGTGTCAGCATGGTCGGAGCCAGATCAGACAGTTTACCGCCTTCCAGTGCAGTCGCTTCGCGACCAACATAGATCAGCGGTACAGGCAAGTTGGTGTGAGCAGTGTGAGCCTGACCTGTTTCTTCGTTAGTCATTTGCTCTGCGTTACCGTGGTCAGCGGTGATCAGACATTCACCACCCACTTCCTGCAGTGCAGCTACTACTTTGCCGATGGAGTCATCAACCGCTTCACAAGCCTTCACTGCAGCCGCGAAATCACCGGTGTGACCAACCATGTCGCCGTTCGGGTAGTTACAAACGATCACGTCGTATTTACCGCTCTTGATTGCCGCAACCAGTTTATCGGTCAGCTCGCCAGAGCTCATTTCTGGCTGCAGGTCGTAAGTGGCTACTTTCGGGCTGGCGATCAGTTCACGATCTTCACCTGGGAAGCATTTTTCTTCACCACCGTTGAAGAAGAAAGTAACGTGTGCATATTTTTCAGTTTCAGAAATACGCAGCTGAGTTTTGTCATGTTTAGCCAGCCATTCACCCAGCGTGTTAGTCAGCGCTGTTGGCGGGTAAGCACAAGAAGTTTTGATGTCCGCTGCGTATTCAGTCAGCATGACGAAATCAGCCAGTTTTGGCTGTTTGTTACGCACAAAACCAGAGAAGTCAGCGTCAGTGAAAGTGCGGGTGATCTCACGAGCACGGTCAGCACGGAAGTTCATGAAAATCAGTGAGTCGCCACTTCCAGTACAGCTGCTTCTGAACCGATCACACTGGCTTTAACGAATTCATCGTTTTCACCGCGCGCGTAAGCGGCAGCCAGTGCAGCGGTCGCATCAGTGTAGTTAGCGAATTCTGATTTGCCTTCGCACAGCAGATCATACGCTTCCTGAACACGTTCCCAACGGTTATCACGATCCATAGCGTAGTAACGACCAACCATAGAAGCGATACGGCCTTTGCCCAGTTTTTTGAACAGAGCGTCGAATTTTTCGATAGATTCCTGAGCTGAACGTGGCGCAACATCACGACCGTCCAGGAATGCGTGGAAGTACAGCTTGTCAGCACCACGCTGAGCAGCCAGTTCCATCATACCCATGATGTGATCTTCATGGCTGTGAACGCCACCAGGAGACATCAGACCCATGACGTGAACGGCTTTACCTGCAGATACAGCAGTGTCAACTGCTTTACACAGTGCTTCGTTCTTGAAGAAATCGCCATCACGGATCTCTTTAGTAACGCGGGTCAGTTCCTGATAAACGACGCGGCCAGCACCGATGTTAACGTGACCTACTTCTGAGTTACCCATCTGACCGTCAGGCAGACCCACGTCCATACCTGAACCTGAAATCAGAGTGTTTGCATATTTTGCGCACAGAGCATCCAGATTTGGAGTGTTAGCGGCTGCAACGGCGTTGCCATCTTTCTTATCGCTGTAACCCCAACCATCCATGATGATCAGCGCCAGTGGCTTTTTAGCTGTAGACATTGTGTGTGGCCTCTTTTTGGGAATTTACGAATCAAGTTCGACTGCGTTCAATTCTACAATATCTGTGGGATTAGTCACCTTTTCACCACATTTCACAACGTATTTCACGGAAGGAATTTTCATTACTGGGGGAATACTGTAAATCTCCCGGTTCGCATGTAATACTGTTGTGATTATTTTCAGTGTTGTTGGGAAAACGAAAGAATGCAGGAATATATTGAATTTGCAATGCGTCACGAGATTCTGGTTCTGGCCTGGATTGGTCTGGCGACTGCAGTTATTGCCTCTGCTGTGAAGGCTAAATTATCACCGGTGAAACAGGTTGAACATCAGGCTGCTGTTGCACTGATCAACAAACAGGATGCGGTGGTAGTGGATGTGCGTACTCAGGAAGAATTCGCAAAGGGTCACATCGCTAATGCACATCATATGCCGCTGGCTCAGATCGAGCAGGGCAATACGACTGAAATTGACAAACATAAAGAGAAACCGGTTATTGTTGTTTGTGAAACCGGTGATCGCGCTGATAAAGCCGCAACCAAACTGGTTAAAGCCGGCTTTCAGCAGGTATATCTGTTACGTGGCGGTTTATCACAGTGGCGCGCCAGTAACTTACCTGTCACTAAAAAACGTTAATCTGATTTTGCAATAAATAGCCGGCAGGCAATTCTAATAAAGGGCATTAAAATGACTGAAGCAGTAAATAACACACAGGCACAACCAGAATTCCAGATCCAACGTATCTATATCAAAGATGTTTCCTTCGAAGCGCCAAATACCCCAGTTGTATTTCAGAAAGAGTGGAACCCTGAAGTTAAACTGGATATGGACACTCAAACTCAGGTACTGGGTCAGGATGTCTATGAAGTGGCTCTGACTCTGACCGTAACCTGCAAACTGGGTGAAGAAACGGCTTTCCTGTGCGAAGTGAAACAAGCAGGTATCTTTACTGCGGCTAATCTGGATGGTACTAATCTGGCACATTGTCTGGGTGCTTTCTGCCCGAATATTCTGTTCCCGTATGCCCGTGAAACTATTGCCAGCCTGGTAAGCCGTGGTTCGTTCCCGCAGCTGAATCTGGCTCCGGTCAACTTTGATGCATTGTTTGCTTCTCACATGGCTCAGTTGGAAGCAGAACAGGCACAAGCAGGCGTTCAGTAATGGATTCATCCGTAGTACTGAGCGTTTTGGGGGCGGGATCTTATGGTACCGCCCTTGCCATTTCTCTGGCCCGTAAAGGTCAGTCTGTGCTGTTATGGGGACATGACCCGGAAGAAGTGCGTCGTTTGCAGCAAGATCGTTGTAATCAGGTTTTTCTGCCAGGTGTTGCGTTTCCTGATTCATTGCAGGTGACTAATGATCTGGCTCATGCTGTATCTGTGAGCCGGGACCTGCTGATTGTGGTACCAAGCCACGTTTTCGGTGACGTACTGCAGCGCATCAAACCGTTTCTGCGTACCGATACCCGCGTTGCCTGGGCAACGAAAGGCTTAGAGCCGGAACATGGCCGGCTACTGGGTGATGTTGCAAAAGAGGTTCTTGGAAAAGAGGTGCCGCTGGCGGTGCTATCCGGGCCGACTTTTGCTAAAGAGCTGGCGGCTGGAATGCCAACAGCTATTGCTGTTGCCGGCACAGATGAACAATTCACTAAAGACATGTCAGTGCTGATGCATTGCGGTAAATCGTTCCGTGTTTACACCAACCCTGATTTCATCGGTTTGCAGATCGGTGGTGCGGTTAAAAACGTGATTGCGATTGGTGCCGGTTTGTCAGACGGTCTGGGTTTTGGTGCCAATGCCAGAACTGCGTTGATCACCCGGGGGCTGGCTGAATTACAGCGCCTTGGTCTATCACTGGGTGCGGATGCCAAAACCTTTATGGGAATGGCCGGTCTGGGCGATTTAGTGCTGACCTGCACGGATAACCAATCACGTAATCGTCGTTTTGGTATGGCGCTGGGACAAGGCAAGAGCGTTGAACTGGCGATGAGTGAAATAGGCCAGGTCGTCGAAGGGTATCGTAACACCAAAGAGGTTCATGCACTGGCGGCAAGACAGGGTGTGGAGATGCCGATTTGTGAAGAGATTTATCAGATCCTGTATCAGGGGAAATCTGCTAGAGATGCGGCGCTGACATTATTAGGCCGGGATCAGAAAGGCGAATAGCCTGCGGATATTATCCAGATAAAAGAACGCCGGCATCAGCCGGCGTTCTTTTATCTGGAGAGGCGATCAATAGAAAGAGTGATCGCCGCGTGCGTGTTCGGTTGCGTCTTTTACGCCTTTAAGTTCATCTGGGAACAACTGCAACAACTGTTTCTCGATCCCTTCTTTCAGGGTGACATCTACCATTGAGCAGCCATTGCATCCGCCGCCGAATTGCAGCACAGCGATGCCATCATCGGTCAGATCTACCAAAGTAACCCGGCCACCATGTGCTGCCAGCGATGGGTTCACATCAGATTGCAGTACATATTCGACTCGTTCTGCCAGTGGTGCATCGTCAGCAACTTTACGCATTTTGGCGTTAGGGGCTTTCAGCGTCAGCTGGGATCCCATCTGATCACTGACAAAATCAATTGAAGCGTCTTCAAGAAAAGGAGCGCTGTTAGGGTCAATTACCGCATCGAAGCCAGAAAATGGCAGACGAATGTCTTCCTGCTCTACTGCATCTGGCGGACAGTATGAAACACCACATTCAGCATTAGGTGTGCCCGGATTCATAACGAATACACGGATATTGGTATTTTCGACCTGCTTTTCCAGCAGTTTGCAGAAATGAGCCTGAGCGCTTTCAGAGATAGTGATTATCGCCATCTTCTAATCCTGACTAAATAACTATGGTATTAATCATACGCTGCATTACCGGCATCTCACAACATTTAATTGCCGATATTGCCAGTAATTAACCATGTAGTTGTGTCCGGCAGATTGCCCAGACATCGACTCGCTCACAGCCACTCTTTTTCAATAATTTCACCAGCGTAGTTACCGTTGATCCTGTCGTTACCACATCATCCAGAATCGCGACATGCCGGTAGTTGTGTTCGCCGACAGCAAAAGCGTTTTTTAGATTAGAATGTCTTGATAACTTCGATAAGCCAGCCTGCACTTTGGTCGCACGGATACGTCGTAGCAGACGGTTGTTACAAGGAATACTGAGCTGTTTTGAGATCGGCCTGGCCAGTTCCTGTGCCTGGTTATAACCTCGCAGCCATTGTCTGCGCCAGTGTAGTGGCACCGGTAAAATGGCTTCGGGTTTGGGTTCATCGTGCGGATAAAGCTCAGCCAGCATCTGACCGAACAAAACTGCGGGTAAGACATTATGCTGATATTTCAGCTTATGAATGAGGCCGATCAGGGGAAACTGATAATCAGCCAGAATATGCAGGTAATCCCATTCCGGTGGCTGCAGCAAACAATGTCCGCAGATGGTTTGTGCTCCAGCTATTGGAGTACCGCATAACCGGCAATGATGATCCAGCAAAGGTAATTCTTCAGCACAATAGTGACAGAGTAATGGCTGACGGGTCGGTTGCCGGCAAAACAGGCAAATTCCCTGTAGGGCTGGATAAAACGCAGAAGTGATTAACCGGGTTAGAGAGTGGATCATAGGCTGAGATTGACTGTGTAATGATATATCCACTGTAATAAAAAGGGCGCCTGTAGGCGCCCTGATAACTTTTCTGAAGGATTAGTTGTTGTAGGCTCGTTCGCCGTGTGAAGTCAGATCCAGACCTTCGCGTTCGGCTTCCACCGGTACACGCAGACCGACCAGCTTATCAATGATGAAGTAACCAACGATAGACACCAAGCCAGACCACACGATAGTGGTAACTACACCGATTGCCTGAATTTTAACCTGTGCAGCGATGGAGTAATCCGGAGCGACGGCGTTTGCTACGTAATCCCATACACCGGTTCCACCCAGATCTGGAGAGGCAAAAACACCAGTCAGGATTGCACCGAGGATACCGCCGATACCATGCACACCGAATACATCAAGAGAGTCATCTACATTCAGCATGCGCTTCAGACCATGAACACCCCACAGACAAACTACACCAGCGAGGCCACCAATCACAATGCCACCCATGACACCGACAAAACCTGCGGCCGGCGTGATGGCAACCAGACCTGCTACCGCGCCGGAAGCTGCACCCAGCATAGATGGTTTACCTTTCAGTGCCCATTCAGCAAAGGTCCAGCTCAGTGTTGCAGCAGCAGTGGCAGCCCAGGTGTTTACCAGAGCCAGAGCTGCAACGCCATTAGCTTCCAGTGAAGAACCTGCGTTGAAGCCAAACCAACCGAACCACAGTAAAGATGCGCCAATCATCGTCATGGTCAGGCTGTGCGGCGCCATGGATTCACGACCGAAGCCCACACGTTTACCAACAAAATAAGCACCAACCAGACCCGCAATCGCCGCGTTAATGTGAACTACAGTACCACCTGCGAAGTCTAGTGCACCGTGCTGGAATAACCAGCCCGCTGTTGCACCGGCTTTAGTTGCTGCATCTGCATCAGTGTATGCATCAGGACCAGCCCAGTACCACACCATGTGTGCCATCGGAATGTAAGACAGGGTGAACCAGAACACCATGAACAGCAGCACAGCAGAGAAACGGATACGTTCAGCGAAAGCACCCAGGATCAGGCAGCAGGTAATACAAGCGAATGCTCCCTGGAAAACGACATAAATCAGCTCTGATATACCGATACCTTTGTTAAAGGTTGCGGCGATAGAATCAGGTGTGATGCCTTTCAGGAACGCTTTATCCAGCGTGCCAAAGAAAGCATTGCCTTCTGTAAATGCCAGACTGTAGCCGTAAGTGACCCATAAAATAGTTGCCAGGCTAAATACGACCAGCACCTGGATCAATACAGATAGCATGTTTTTGCTGCGAACCAGGCCGCCGTAAAACAGTGCGATGCCAGGAATGGACATCAGAATGACAAATGTTGCTGATACCATCAGCCAGGCATTGTCACCTTTATTCACAGTCACCACAGGTGCCGGAGCTGCTTCAGCTGGTGCCGCTGCTGGTGTTGCTTCTGCTGCCGGAGCAGCAACTGCAGTTGATGTTGTTGGAGCTGGCGTTGCTTCCTCACTCCATGCTGGGGTTGCCAGCCCGAAAGCCCCCACCAGTGCCAAGATTGCAAACAATCGTTTCATTGTAGATATCTCCCTGATAATACCGTGTCCTGATCTCGTCAACCGGAGGTCTGAGAACTCGTTGGTCGGACAAGGATGTCGCTAACCTGATATTTACATCGCAGGAACTATGCCAACCTTGATCCGGCCCAAAATTGGCCAAAAACAGAGACTATCGGCTATTGCATGAACAAAATGGTGCAGATGGCGCACATCATTGAGGCGGGGATGTATTTTGATGTGCTGATTTGGTGCGCAAAAAACAAACAGCGATCATGATCAAAATTTTAATCATCCGGTTCATGTTCGCATCACAGTGACAGGCTGGATATCATAGAACCATATCAATGAGCTAACAGACATGAATAGGTAAATGATGAAGATGTATATCGATACGATGGGCGATGGGCCAAATCTGGTATTACTGCATGGCTGGGGACTGAATGGTGCAGTCTGGCAGGAGATCATTCCATTACTTCAGTCTGTTTATCGTCTGCATATCGTCGATTTACCCGGCTTTGGTTTCAGTCGCGATGCAATGATATCGGATTATGCGCTGAAGACATGGAGTGAAACGGTGCTGTCTGTATTGCCGGAACAATTTCACCTTCTTGGGTGGTCGATGGGCGGGTTGATCGCCTTACAGATGGCACTAGATCATCCTGAACGAATTAATAAACTGATCCTGACCTGTAGCTCTCCCTGTTTTCTGCAGAAGGAGCTGTGGCCCGGCATCAAACCTGAAGTATTAACCGGATTTCATCAGGCCCTGCAGCAAAATACCCGGAAAACAGTAGAACGTTTTCTGGCTATTCAGGCGATGGGTAGTGAATCAGTCAGGGAGGATGTTAAGCGGCTGAAAGAACAGTTACAGCAGCGCCCAGAGGCAACACCTGCCGCGCTGGATGCAGGGCTGACTTTGCTGGAATCAGTTGATTTACGTAGTGAAAT
>SSEX01000042.1 GCA_008015085.1 Tolumonas sp.
CGATGTCAGCGACGAACCGGTGATGCAACCCGTGACCTTCTGGGCGCGGGTTGCATCACCGGTTCGTCGCTGACATCGCACTGGCTCTTATAGGCATAAGCGGCAAACTTGGGAATGCGAAACATATCACTGACGCCGTGATAACAGATCCGGTCTCCACTGCCGAAATCCTTATGCGTGTTGTAATCAAACAGACACCAGGCAATACAACCGGAGATATTCGGATCGGCATAGCTGGCATCCAGCACCCGCAAATGACGAATCACATGTTCATGTTGACGTTCTTCCGCATCAAAGCGTTTGGTCGGGAACATATGTCCGTTATATTCCGTCACCAGATACGGTACTTTATGATCCAGCCCGGTGACCTGTTGCTGATCCCGGAGCGCGACGGCACCGCCATTCAGCACAAAGTCATTCATGGTGTAGACATCTTCCAAGAGTGAACTGCCGGTATGACAACGAACACCGCCGGTCTGACGACTAGGATCTAATGAATGCGCCAGTTTGTTGGTACGTTCATAGAAATGATCATCATCTCGCGATTCATTGATTCTGACACCCCACAGTACAATCGACGGATGATTCCAGTCGCGCTGGATCATCGCATCCACATTAGCAATGGCGCCCTGTTTCCACTCTTCACCTCCAATGTGTTGCCAGCCGGGGATCTCCTCAAACACCAGCAACCCCAACTCGTCGCAACGATCCAGAAATGCCGGTGACTGCGGATAATGCGAGGTTCTGACCAGATTGAATTTAAGTGTGGTTTTAATGAAATCCGCATCTGCCTTTTGGGCATGAGCTCCCATCGCATAGCCCATATAGGGATAAGACTGATGTCGATTGATGCCGCGGATCTTCAGACGCCGTCCGTTCAGCAAAAAGCCATCGGGTGTGAATCTGGCCTGACGGAAGCCTACCCGGGTGGAAAATTGATGATTGAAACTGTTACCGCTGATACTGACTTCAAGACGATAAAGCACTGGCTCGTCCACATCCCATAAGCGGATATTGGTTAACCCCGTCATCCGGAAGTCATCCCGCCCCTGATAATCGGACATGACATGATGATGTTCCGCCACCAGCCTGCCATCGACTGTCGTTAAACGGGCAACCAGTTCGCCGTCATAATTACCTGGAACAACCTGATCCAGATAGACACGCACTGCTAGCGCTTTCTCGTCATGCAACACATCTTCCGCGATCGCCTGTACGTTTTTAATGCGCAATCCATCGGTTGTTTTCAGCCAGACATTACGATAAATGCCGGCATAAGTCAGATAATCAATCTGACCACCGAATGGAGAAATCTCCGGGTTTTCGCTGCCATCAATCACCACAGTGATCTGGTTTTCACCCTGCAACAGATGCGGTGTTAACTGCACTTCAAACGGGGTATAGCCATCACGATGTCCGGTTAACAGCTTGCCATTGAGATACACTTTGGCATCCGCCATTGCACCATCAAACTGTAGCCAGACCTGCTTACCTGTAAACTCAGATCGCCAGAACAATGCTTTCTGATAACTGAATTTGCGCTGATAAACCGTTTCATCAAAGTAGTTATACTCCAGCTCTACCGCGGTATGAGGCAAATCAACCTGTTCAGCTGACGCCAGCGCCGCCTCGGTGAATGACGCAAATTCACCCGGAATGAAATGCCACTGCTTATCAAAGCGTTCACATAGATTCATCATTTCACTGACCCTACCATTCCCTGGACAAATTGCTTCTGCATTGCAAAGAACACCGCGACTGTTGGCAATGTCGCCCCCACCGTACCGATCATGACTACCCCAAAGTCAGGAATATAGGCCGAAGATAATGACGACAACACCAGATTGATGGTTTTCATATCCGGGGTTTGCAACACGATCAGCGGCCAGAGGAAGTTATTCCAGTTCGCCATGAAGGTAATGATGAATGCGGCCGCATAGGTCGAGCGCATGACAGGAAAGAACACGTAAACAAAAATCTGCCATTCTTTCACTCCATCAACACGGGCTGCATCAAGCAGTTCTTTCGGGAACGCTTTCGTGCACTGGCGGAAGTAGAAAATGATGTAAACCGATGCGATAGAAGGCAATACCACCGCCCAGTGGGTATCCAGCAGGTTGGCCTTTGCCATCATAGAAAACAAAGGACTCATCAGTGCCGCGAATGGGATCATCATTGTCAGCAGCAGCAGGTTATAAACCTTATCACGCAGTTTTGACTGATAAATCTCAAAGCCATAACCAGCCAGCGAGGCAATGACCAGTGTCAGGAAGGTGCCCAGCAGCGAGACTTTCGCGGTGTTCCAGAAAATCTGCGGTAGATCAACCAACTGATTCAGCTTGGTAAAGTTATCAATCAGCGCCGTACCGAACGACATTTTCCCCTGGTTGATATCCGCCGTGGTGTTGGTACTACTGACTACCATCCAGAAAAACGGGAACAGGGAAATGAAAGCCGCCACCACCAGAAACAGGTACATCATGCCCTGGTAGATTTTTTGTTTGGAGAAATTAGATGTCGTCATTATTTTTTGTCCTGTACAAATTTAAACTGCACCAAGGCCAGTACGGCAGCAAAGAACACAATCACGTAAGAGACTGTGGCGGCATAACCGAAATTCGGTACAAATTTGAACGACAAGTTGTAGATATACATCGACAACGTCAGCGTGGCGTTCGCCGGACCACCATTGGTGATGTTCATGACTTCATCAAACAGTTGCAGCGTACCGATGGTCGACATGACGGAAGTGAACAGGATCACTGGCTTGAGTAATGGCACCGTAATATGGAAGAACGTTTGAACTGGCGACACCCCTTCCAGCTTGGCGGCTTCATAGATCGACTTGTCGATGTTTTGCATGGCTGCCAGATAAAAAATCATGTTGTAGCCAGTCCAGCGCCAGGTGATTGCCAGAATAATGGTCACTTTTGACCACAACGGATCCGTCAGCCAGGCGATAGGATGTTCAATCAGCCCGATCGTCATCAGCGCTGAATTCACAATACCGTCATAGCCGAACATGCTTTTGAAAAGAATGGAATACGCTACCAGAGAGGTCACACAGGGCAGGAAAATAGCCATGCGGAAGAAACTGCGGAACCGGACGTTTGGCGAATTCAGGCAGGAAGCTGTTGCCAGAGAAAGCAGGATCATCAGCGGAACCTGCACGATCAGGAAAATCAGAGTATTGGTTAATGCGGTAATAAATACCTGATCATTCAGCAGACGGGTAATATTTCCGAAACCAACAAATTGAACGATGACCCCTTTCCCGGAATGCAATGATAACCAGAGCGAATTCAGGATCGGGTAAATCATGAATAACAGCACCAGCGTCAATGAGGCCAGAACAAAACACCACCCATTGATATCGTAAAAACGGTGAAAATTGCGACTACGAGCCTGAGTCATGGGCATAAGACCTGAATGAGACATGATAGAAACCTCAATAGGAGAGCCGGTGCATCACATTTACCGACTCTCAGTGTTTTACTATTGAATTTGAGCTGACAGTTGACTGTCGATCTGTTCCAGAACCTGTTCCAGTGGCATACCCTGATAGTAAGCCGGTAACTGTGAAGCTATCGCCGCATCAGCTTCATAGGTGTAATAGCCGTAATTCACTTTCGGTATTTTGCCCAGCCAGTTTGCAAAATCGCTGTAGATTGCCTGACCACCGAAGAAAGCATCCGGTTGCTGATAAGCCGTTCCGGTACGCGCTGGCAGATAAGAGCCTACCGCGCCACGTTCTGTCAGGATCTGCTGGTAGAACTCGCTGTCTTTTCCGTAGGTGCTGTTAAGGAAATCGATTGCCTGTTCCGTATTATCGGAAGTCGAAATCACATACCAGCTTGAACCGCCCAGGTTGGAGTAGTTAGTCCCACCTTTAATATTCAGCCGAGGTATTGGTGCAATCGCCCATTTACCCGCCTGATCAGCAGCTGATTTCACAGATGGCGTGATCCATACACCGGTAGTGACGGTCGCGACATCGCCGTGGTTGATCGTTCCAACCCATTCAGACCAACCCATGGTTGGACGAACGATACCCGCATCCATCAAGCCTTTGTGAATGCGTAAGGCTTCTTTCAGCGCCTCATTGTTCTTGATGTTTACTGCACCTTTATCATCAAAATACCAGCTGCCGGCAGACTGCATCATGACACGCATCAGACCAAGATCGTTCGGGTCAGTTCCCAGCATGGCCTTGCCGGTTTTTGCTTTGACAACTTTCCCGATTTCAATAAAACGATCCCAAGTGATGTCTTGCATGTCTTCCGGCTTGAAACCAGCCTGTGCCAGCAGATCTGTCCGGTAATACATCCCCGCCACACCAGAATCAAACGGCATACCGTAGGTTTTGCCATTCATGGTCATCAGATCAACTTTGTAAGGTGCGAACTGGCTGTAATCGACCTTGCCGGTCATCTCGGCAAATGCGCCGGGATAGGAACTCAGGAATTTCGGTGCGTTGTAATCTTCCACCAGCACAATATCCGGCAGCGATTTCGTCATGCCGGAAGCCAGCATGGTATGCATCTTCTGTTCAAGATCCGTTTTTGCAAAATCGACAACTTTGATAGTCACATCCGGATGCGCTTTTTGATAAGTCGCTTTCGCCTGCTCCATGATCGCGATATTGAAATTCGGGTCCCATGCCCAAACGGTCAGTTCATTTTTTTTAGCCAGCGCAGACATGCTACAGGTTGCCACAACGACACCCAGAGTCAGGTTACGAACGAGATTGTTTTTTTCGAAACTCATAGTGATGTTCTCCATGAACGCTTCCGGTTTGAAGCAAACTCAACAGATACTTAAAGTCACTCAGCGACGCCGACACCGCACCAACAAAATTCCACAGAGATGGCCGCCGAACCTGTTTACACCACTTCCGTGTAAACGATTACCCAATCATAGCGAGGTATAGAACTGGATCGATATCCGCGTTGATTCGAAACGTGATAATCATCAAATTCGGAGGTAAAACAAATCAGCAAACGTGATGAACATCAAAATAAGCAGGAATTTGAAGATTTTGCTTTACTGGGAAGGAATAGAAAAGATAACCCATTGATTAATATGAATTAAATTTGAATGTTGGGTATTTAAAAACTAAAAAGCCAGCGATAACCATATAGAAAATAGTCTTATTTCTATATGGCATCGTTTCCAAATCAAACTAATTGCATAGTGTAATGATAGGTAATGTTTAGACAGGAACCACCGGTATCACCGAATAACGACGCACCAATGTTGGAATAAACAAATTAGTCACATCAGGCGCGGGTTCACCGTGCGCTAAAGCAATCGCTAAACGGGCTGCTTGAGTTGCCATTTCAATCACTGGATAGCGAATGGTGGTTAAATGCGGCTGTAAATAGTTAGTAATAAGCACATCATCAAAGCCAATAACGGAGATCTGTGTCGGTACCTGAATGCCATTATCAGACAATGCAGACAATGCCCCCGCTGCCATCGGGTCGTTATAACAGACAATTCCCGTCACTTTACGGCCTTGATTTAACAGCTCAACTACAGCCCGCTCACCACCAATTTCATCGGGTGTTCCCTGAATAATCAATCGCTCATCGACCGGTATGCCATGCTGTGTTAACGCATCGATATAGCCTTGCTGGCGCTCAAATGCATCGGCAATTTGATAGGATGATGACAGATAAGCAATTGACCTATGCCCTTGTTGAATAAGGTGATTTGTTGCCAATTCCGCACCAAAACGATTATCTAAGTTAATACAGCGCGACTCATAACCTGGCACCGTCCGGTTGATCATTACCATGCCCGGCACATGCGCCATAAAATGCTGTAATTCTTCATCTGACAACATCATGGCATGCACGACGATACCGGCACACTGATGTCGCAACAATTGTTCAATGGCTTTCCGTTCCCGCTTGGTGTCATGATAACTGTTCCCCACCAGCAAAAAATTACCGGTGGCATACGCAACCTGATCGACGGCTTTGACCATAATGCCAAAAAAAGGCGTTGACACATCGCCCACCACAATCCCCAGCGTTTCATTACCCTGATGAGAGAGCGCACGTGCATTCGCATTGGGATGATATTTCAGCTCATCCATGGCTTTTTTCACTGCTTCCCGCGACTCAGAGCTCGTTTTCGGTGAGCCATTCAGTACGCGGGAAACGGTCGCCACCGACACACCCGCCAGACGAGCAACATCTTTGATGGTCGCCATAAATTGTGAGTCTCCACCTAAAATCAATTAATTCGCTTTGGAAGCAATTCTTCCATAATTCATGTGACTATTTTCCTGTTTCGCTACAACAAAGCTATAGTTTTGACTGCTTTTCTTGTCAGAACAGTAAATTATCTCGCTTATTCGCATCGTTTTTTGCCAGATGAACATCATCCATGACCAAAGAAATACCATAAATCAGCCTCATGATATGTAATCGATTACACAAATCAGATACATCCTGTATCGTAAAAATCCCCGACGCCTAGTTTGAAGTGCTATCATTCCGTTTTATTTGTTATGTAATTTTTGTCGAAGAGAACAACACTATGATCCAACTTGGCCGCATGGAGTCTCATTAAAAATACCTCGTCTTGATCTTGTCCGCGGTCACTGGTCTTGAAAAGTAAAAACCTTGTAATAATGAAACGCCAAATTCCTGCAATCGATGAACCTGGAACTCATTTTCAACACCTTCAGCGACAGATGTTAGACTCGCGCCTTTAGCAAGTTGAGTGATCGCTTGAACCAGTGGTTCCTCTGGTGTTTCAATAGTTAACTGATTGATAAATGAACGATCAATTTTCAATACATCAACCGGCAAGATTTTCAAATAGCTTAAACATGAGTAACCGGTACCAAAATCATCAATTGATATTGAAATGCCGATGTCCCTCAGTTGGGTCATATCTCGTATCACTTGTTGAAGATTTTGTAACATTAAACTCTCTGTCACCTCTAGCTCGATCTGTGATGGCTGAACGCCATGTTGATCGATTGTATGAAGTAAGAATGGAACAAAATGCGGATCAAGAAATTGAATTGGTGAAATATTAAGACACAACCGAATACGTTTGTTCTCCGATTGCCAGACTTTCAATTGAGCAAGCGCTTGGGAGATCATCTGTTCCCCCAGGGGAATAATGAGACGGGCTTCTTCAGCTAACGTAATAAACTCAATCGGCGATATTAAATTTCCGGCTTCATCAGCGATACGCATTAATGCTTCAACCGCAATGGTTTCACCGGTCAGTGCGTTCACCAACGGTTGGTATAAAGTAACCACGCGATGATGAACGATAGCTTGTTTGATCTGAGTGTAATGAACCCGTCTCGCAATGCTGTTTGTCTCCATATCCTCAGAGTAAAAACAAACACCTTCATGAAGTGGATTTATTTTTGCACGATGTAATGCCGCTTCGGCATGCTGCATTAAAGACTGCGCATCGGTTGAATCATCAGGAAAGACACTGATCCTCAGAGATCCCCTCATTTTTTGATACTCAAATAATTCCAAGTGTGCGGGTATATAAACGATGTTGCTTCAGGTAGTAGACAAATTTTTCCATCAGCAGGATCGCATTGGCTTCTTTCATTTTGGGGAGCAGTTGGTAGTAAATAACTCCCTGCCGAAAGAAGGAATAGGTGCGGGTCTTGCTGGTGTTGACCTTGATAGTTCTTTCCAGACCAACGCTGTCACCAGCCTTACCTAGCAGGGTCAGCAAGACGATGGCCAGAGCACTGAACAGAAATAGCCGATCTCGCCGGACTGGGCTGCTGATGCGAACTTGCCCCATGCCCATGCCAAATTTGTAGTCTTTGATATCGCGAAAACTGGTTTCGATACCCCAGCGTTGACCATAGAGTTGCAACGCCTTCGCCGCGCTCAAATCGACTCGGTTGCTGGCCAGAAACCACGGCTCTTTCATGCCGCTCTTGTGGCAGCAGTAGACTCGTTCGACATGTTGCCGTTGCCCGGTCAGCTCCACCGCTTTGAGGGTGCGGGTACGCCCAGTCGGGGTCAGCCAGTCGCTGGCGGGAAGCTGCTCCATGTCGGGGTAACCGACCAGAATATTTCCTTTAAAACGAATAACATAGGCAAAGCCCAGCTCCTGCTCTAGACGTTCAAACAGCTCCATGTAGCCAAAGCCTCGGTCGGCGACCACGGTCACGAACACACCACCCGGCAGCGTCTGTTTAAGCTTGGTCAGCAGCTCCCGTTCATGGGCATTGCGCTGCCCCTTGAGCAAGGATTTTTGATGCGTTTTCCACAGCAAGGGGGTATTGCGGCCATGGCTGGTTTGCAGACTGATAACCAGAGTACTGTGGTCATCAGTATCGAACTCGGTCCAGTCCATGGAGACCACGATCTCGGAGCGTTCTCCCACCACATAAGGGACCCAATCATCGAAGAGATTCCAGACGTTGAGCTTGGTATTGGTGAGCAGGCGGTCCACCTGTTTCACGGCATATTTGCGTTCGAGGCCGCTGGCCAAGGAGAGGCCATTGCCGATGGCATGGATAGCCAGCGACCCGGACTCGATAACCCCAAGGGTGGCATTGGCGAGAGAAAGAACACGCTTGGCATGCATGTCTAGGCCAAATATGTCATCAATGTGATTGAGGATTATTTCATGGTTAAGCATGGAAGACTGTAGTGAAGTATTTGCTGGTCAATGCTGACGATCATACCCTAGACGCCGCGCCTCGCGCTTATGAGGGGATGGCTAAGCATTATTTGCCAAAAATAGACTTAAAATCAGAATATCATGTCATCAATGCTAACCGGTGCGCCAATTAAATATTGTTATTTGGCTAAGATTAAAGAATAATCTAAAAAAGTTCGAATATTGTGAATTATTACTCAATAGTTGAAAAATTCTAGTTAGTCTACTAGAAATACTTGTATTGCTTAACTTTATTACATATAACTCAAATACAGGTACTTATATTAGCACTTACTGCATTAAGTAATAGATAGCTCTATGGTATATATCTGGTTTAGAGAGAATCGATATGTAAAACGCAATCTTCAAACGAAGCTCAGTTCGGTATATACAATTTGACCTTCGACTTATGCTTTCAATAACTGTCAGACCATTTATTCTGTAGTAACTATTGAACTAATTAACCTAGACATATGACTGTTCATCTTACGTTCTTCACTCATTTAACGTTCACATTTTAGTTCAACTTAAAATCTACAACATTACAAATGAAAATAATTATCACATAAAATAACGATTTTTGCCTACTTTCGAGAAGGATGCTGTATGAAAATAAAAAAAAACCTATTAACGGCACTGTTCTTTCTTCAGTTCCTCTTTTTTTCTGACAGTTCATATACCAAAAATATGAATATTGTGTTTATCCCAAAATCGAGTGATCAAGTGTTCTGGGATATCATGCGCAGTGGTGTAAATGACGGTTTACGTGAATTTGACACTATCGATTTGACATGGCGAGGTCCATCTTACAATGATGATACTGACGCTCAAATTAAAATACTTAAGGCCTACACACATCCTGGTGTTGACGCCATCATTATTGCTCCAACAGATAAACAACAATTAGTGGAACCGGTAAAAAAGGCTGCAGCACAAGGCATTAAGATAATCATCGTTGATTCAGCATTTAATGGTTCAGTTCAACAAAACTATATTAGTACAGATAATTATCTTAGCGGGCAACTAGCGGCTAAGCGAATGGCAGCAACATTAAACAACGCGGGAAATGTAGTCATTTTTAGAATTGTTAAAGATAGCGCATCTACCGAATCAAGAGCACAGGGATTTATAGACCATCTGCAAAAAAACTCACCTGATATTAAAATTATTGGCGATATATATGCTGGAGGGTCTAGAGGAAAGGTACTATATAATGCTTCTGACTACTTAACGAAAATAAGTAGTACTCACCATATCGATGGGATCTTTGCAGTCAATGAATCCGCTACCGATGGTGTGCTTAGAGCTTCACGTAATATGGGTATTGCAGGAAAAGTCAAACTAGTTGGCTTTGACTATACAGACTATTTAGTTCAAGGTCTGGAAAATAAAGATGTTGATTCATTGATTATTCAGGATCCAAGGAGAATGGGTTATCTCAGCATAAAAGCTGCCGTTGAAGCAATTAAAAATACCCCTATAAAAGAAAAAATTATCTTTACAGAGACTAAATTGGTAACAAAGGACAATTATAAAACCCCTGAGATAATAACGCTAATGCATGTAAATTAATATATCATTTTGGCATTATTTATCATTCTAGCATTCCAAATAATGCGTAGATAGATCAATGAATTACAGCAAGGCAATGCTATGTCCGACTTTCTAGCCACATTGGTTAAATTTAATATATTTAATTTCAAAAAAGTGGGCACTGGAATTGCCATCGCCATGTGTGCCGGCTTATTAATACCAGCTGTTATTGGATTTGTATTCATC
>SSEX01000141.1 GCA_008015085.1 Tolumonas sp.
ACTATGACAGCAACGCTGGCTGCCGTTTATACGCCTATTGCGTTAATGGGAGGAGTCACCGGCTCGATTTTCAAAGAGTTTGCGCTGACACTGGCGGGTGCTGTGTTTATCTCCGGTGTCATAGCCCTCACCCTCTCGCCAATGATGTGTTCCCAAATGCTGAAACCACACATTAATCCGAATCGGTTTGAGCAGGGTGTCGAAAATACGCTAAACCGTATTACCGCAGCTTACAGCCGCATGCTCGACAAGGTTATGACGCGTCGTCCGGTGATCATTATCTTTGGTGTCATCGTGCTTGCTGTGATGCCGTTGCTGTTCAAGCTGATCCCGGCTGAACTGGCACCGTCAGAAGACCGTGGTGCCTATCTGATGATGGCCAAAGCACCGAATACCGCCAATCTGGATTACATCCAGAATAATATGGCAGCAGCTGGTGAAACGCTGATGAAAGATCCGGCCATGTCGACCAATCTGGCGCTGGCAGGTATCCCAAACAGCAACCAAGGGCTGGCCATTGCTATCATGAAACCGTGGAGTGAACGTGACAAAGCACCTAAGGTGGTAGAGCGCACGAATGCTGCGCTGCAAAATATGCCTGGTGTAGCCATCAGTTCGTTCCAGTTCCCTGAATTGCCAGGGGCTGGTGGTGGTCTGCCTTTGCAGCTGGTGATCACAACGCCAAACGAGTTCCGCAATCTGTTTGAAGTCGCCAGCGATGCTTTAGCCAAAATCAAAACCAACCGCCAGTTTGTCTATACCGATCTCGATCTGGCATTTGATTCGGCCACCATGCATATCGCAATAGACCGCAATAAAGCCGGTGCATACGGTGTTACCATGCAAGAGATTGCCACGACACTCAGCACCCTGATGGGGGATGGCAACGTCAACCGTGTATCGCTGAATGGCCGTAGCTATGAGGTGATCCCGCAAGTGGAACGCCAGTTCCGGCTCAATCCGGAGGCAGTCAAACACTACTATGTCACTGCGGCAAATGGCGATTCCGTACCGCTCAGCAATCTGGTCAAGATCGAGCTGAAAAGTGAGATCCGCTCATTACCGCACTTTAACCAGCTTAACTCAGCGACCATCGGTATTGTACCGATCATGCCAATGGGCGATGCCGTGCAGTGGCTGGAGCAAAATGTGGTCTCGGAGCTGCCGCAAGGCTATCAGCATGATTACATGGGGGAAGCCCGTCAGTACGTACAGGAAGGTAATGCTCTGATGTATACCTTCCTGCTGGCACTTTGCGTCATCTTCCTGGTGCTGGCGGCACAGTTTGAGAGCTGGCGTGACCCGCTGGTGATCATGGTTTCCGTACCCTTGGCGATTTGCGGAGCACTGGTTGCGCTGGCATGGGGCCTCTCCACCATGAATATCTACACTCAGGTGGGCTTGATCACACTGGTCGGTCTTATCAGTAAGCACGGGATCCTGATCTGCGAAGTAGCCCGTGAACAGCAGCTGCTGAAGGGATTATCAAAGATGGATGCAGTGAAGATTGCCGCGCGGGTACGTCTTCGCCCGATCCTGATGACCACGGCTGCGATGGTTGCAGGCTTACTACCGCTACTTGGCGCAGTGGGCGCCGGGGCGTTAAGCCGTTTCAGTATTGGTATCGTGATTGTAGCCGGTCTGACTATTGGTACATTTTTCACCTTATTCGTGCTGCCTGTGATTTATACCTTTGTCGGCAAAAATCACAAGCCCTTGCCAGAATTTGATGAATCTGAACCACCATTAGTGTTACAAGACGAATAATATCCGGCATATCAATACAAGAGGGGTTCCTTCGGGAAACCCCTTGTATTTCCCTGCAAATAAAACAACAGACATCGTCCTGCCACCAAAAACGCTGTTTTTTAACCCAAAGTCAGCATTATTTACTATCATTCCCGCCCGAAAATTCTATAATTCACCAGTTATAATGCATAAGAATTCATTTGAGTATGAGTTGTCGCATCTGCGATGATTGTTTTTGAAAAACAAGGAAGCCATACATGGAAAATATTATTAACTCTCTGAGTGACCTGCTCTGGGGACAGCTTGTTTATGTGCTGTTGGCCGTCGGGATCTATTTCACCCTGCGTCTGGGCCTTATTCAGTTCCGCCATTTTGGCCATATGTTTAGCGTCATGAAAAACAGTACCAAGAGTGATGCTGCTGGTATTTCTTCATTTCAGGCGTTGTGTACCGGCCTGGCAGCAAGGGTAGGAACGGGCAATATTGCCGGGGTTGCAGTAGCTATCTACCTGGGTGGCCCAGGTGCAATCTTCTGGATGTGGTTGATAGCAATGATTGGCATGGCTTCAGCATTCGTGGAAAGTTCGTTGGCTCAACTTTACAAAATTAAAGATGATGAAGGCAGCTACCGTGGCGGCCCGGCCTACTATATGGAAAAAGGCCTGGGTCAGCGTTGGATGGGGATTCTGTTCTCTCTGTTTTTGATCGCTTGCTTTGGTTTGGCATTCAACGGTGTTCAGGCAAATTCTATTTCTGCCGCCATGCTGAATGCGTTTGATGTGCCTAAATGGATAACTGGTGTTGGACTGGCGATGATCAGTGGCATCATCATTTTCGGGGGTCTTCGTGGTATCGCACGTTTCTCTGAACTGGTCGTACCATTCATGGCCGTTGCGTATCTGCTGATAGCCGCTGTAGTGGTTGGTATGAACGCCGAAAAACTACCGGATGTCATCATGATGATCGTCCGTTCGGCTTTTGGTGTTGAACAGGCTGGTGCCGGGGCTCTGGGTTATACGATCGCTCAGGCGATGCTGAACGGTATCAAACGCGGGCTATTTTCGAATGAAGCAGGTATGGGTTCAGCACCTAATACTGCAGCAACGGCAAGCCCTTATCCTCCTCACCCAGCCTCACAGGGCTATGTGCAAATGATGGGGGTATTTATCGATACCATCGTTATCTGTACCTGTACCGCGTTTATTGTTCTGTTATCGAATCAATATGCTCCGGGCAATGGCGTGACCGGAATCAACCTCACTCAGGCAGCACTATCTGAGCACATTGGTAATTTTGGTAATACCTTCATCGCATTAGCTGTATTTTTCTTTGCATTTACCTCAATTGTGGCTAACTACGCTTACGCTGAAAACAATTTAGTATTCCTGGAGCACAATCATCCTTCTCGTCTCGCTATTTTCCGTCTGTGTGTCCTGGCAATGGTGATCTGGGGAGCAGTAGCCGATCTACCAATTGTATGGACATTAGCAGATATCTCTATGGCATTTATGATTATCACAAACGTCATCGCTCTGTTGTTGCTATCAAACACAGCGATCAAGCTTGCTAAAGACTACAATCAACAACGCAAAGAAGGAAAATTACCGACATTCGATGCAAATCAGTATCCTGAGTTGAAAGGTAAAATTGAACCAGGCGTGTGGGACAACAATAACTAAATCCACATGTGGTGAAAGATAGGCATGAAAAAATCCCGACTCTCTAAGTCGGTGTAAGCATACAAAAAAGTATCATACTTTCACTGAGGTAACTCATTGATTTTACATAGTCGCTATTTTGTTTAAATGGTCAAAGTATCATACTTTAAATATACAGCTCTTCGTTTCTTTCAAAAAAACAAACAAAAAAGTATCATACTTTTTACTGCTTTACACCCGTCATTCCGCACCTGTTTGAAACATTATCAATCGCTTGACAGCGATCGGCTACTCTGATCTATTACTGCTTTTTGAGCAGAACTATCATGGCATCCCAAAACCCGTCCCTCTCAGCTTACGCCATCAAGAACCTCGACCATCTTGGGCTTGTTGCCGCCATGTGTCGGGAATTGCAGATTGCCCAGAGTATTGATGCTGCCTTACCCAAGACTTCTTCCCATCATGTCTCTCATGGTCAGGCTCTCGTGGCCATGATCCTCAACGGATTGGGCTTTCATAGCCGGACTCTGCATCTTTTCCCCAACTTCTTTGCCGACAAGCCTCTGGAACGACTGATTGCCCCCGGGCTCCGGCCTGAGCACCTGAATGACGATGCGCTGGGCCGCTGTCTGGATGCGCTGTTTGAGGCCGGAGTTTCCGAGTTGTACCAAGTCCTGGCTCAGCAGGTGATCAGCAAACTGGGTCTATCGTGCCAGTCGCTGCATCTTGATATCACCAGTTTCCATGTGGATGGTCAGTATGCGTTTGAGGATGATGAGGAGAGTCAGCGCATCCAGTTGGTCAAGGGTTACAGCCGGGATCACCGGCCTGAACTCAATCAGGCCATTCTGGAGCTGATCTGTGAAAACCAGGCGGGTATTCCGGTGTACATGCAGGCGCTCAGCGGCAACACCAACGACCAGAAGGCGTTCAAAGAGGTCGCCAAGGCGCATCTGGCCAGCCTGAAGGCGGCTCAGGAGTGCCGCTATCTGGTCGGGGATGCCGCTCTGTATACGGCTGAGACGGTGATGACACTCCATGAGCAGAAGCGGCTCTTTGTCTCCCGCGTGCCAGCCAAACTCAAAGAGGCCAAGACGCTGTTGAGTTCGCTCCAGCGTGAAGCGCTCAGCCCGCTGGGCAATGGCTATGCCGGTCAATGGGTAGATGCCCAGTATGGCGATGTGCCGCAGAAATGGCTGTTACTTACCAGTGAACAGGCCCGCAAGCGTGAGCTGCATACGCTGACGAAAAATCTACTCAAGTCCACCGAGGCCTCGCTGAAGCAGTTCCAGCGGTTATGCCAGAATCGATTTAGTTGCGAGGCTGATGCCTTGGCAGCCTTGGCCGCTTTTGCCAAGGAGCAACCCTATGTCGAGATAGTAGGAGCAGCATGTGTGGCTCTGCCCGTGTACTCAGGCAAGGGGCGGCCCAAGAAAGAGCAGCAGCCGGAGCGATATGAATACCAACTGACAGGATGCGCAATGAGTGATCTGGAGCGGGTTGAGCAGGCTCGGTTGCACAGCGGCACCTTCATCCTGGCAACCAACGACTGCTCAGGTCAGTTGAGCATGAGTGACCTGCTGGATATCTACAAGTCACAGCAATCGGTAGAGCGAGGCTTTCGCTTCCTCAAGAGTCCAGAGTTTTTGACCTCATCCCTGTTTTTGAAGAAGCCGGAACGGATAGAGGCGCTGCTGATGGTGATGACCTGCAGTCTGATGGTGTATGCCGCCTTGGAGCACCGGATCCGCCGAGAATTGAAGGCGCAGAACAAGACGTTTCCCGACATGAAGAAGCAACCCGGGCAGAGCCCAACGGCAAGATGGGTGTTCCTTTGCTTTGGTGGTATCCATGAACTGAGGGTTGCAGAGGCGCCACCTATGGTATTGGGTGTAAACGCGCACCAGCGAGTCATTCTGGATTGCCTTGGTGAAGCATATCAGCGGGTTTATTCCTAAATTAGGTGCGGAATGTCGGCTCCATCAGCCTGAGTCCGCTGCCATACATCAGTTGCGCCAAGAGACGAAGATGAACTGGCATAGCCAGCAACAAGGCTCGGACTTCACTTTGCGTCAAAACAGTTGGCAGTTTGGGAGGGCGCTGGCTGCGCGTAAATTTCATCTCGAGCTGCAGAGGC
>SSEX01000106.1 GCA_008015085.1 Tolumonas sp.
CCTAATGCCTGACACATATCTTCCTGCGGTAATCGCATTAACCACTGATTATTGCTAGACCAACGTCTGTCAAAACGTTCAACCACGAGCGCTTTAATATCATTGAACGTTGCGATTTCTGTGTTGGCGACTTCGAAACCAAATTCTTTGGCAATCTGAAGACAGATCCATTCGTTTTCACAGCTTTCTGAAAGATCGATATTGTTTTGTTCAATCATGCCGATAGGTAATTTAAATATATGGCTGGTCGGTGTGCTGCCTAATGGACGTTGCCACTGATCCTGATACCAAAGCAGGGCTGTTTTCTCCTGTGCTCCGGCAATCGAAATTCGGAAGTCATGTAGATTATCCATTCCTAACGGAGATGTTTTATATCCAGACAAAAGTTTTGCAATCATATCTTCATCGAGTGGTTCAGCATGTACCTCATTGATTGGAGGAAGATGGATGCTTTCTGGATAAAGCTGAATGGCACCGACACAATCCCGGCCGACCGCGGCTAATAAATCAAACGGATGATTTGTCGGGATCTGAAAACGTTGCTGCATACGAGTGATGATGATGTCAGAGTCTGGTAGCAGATTACTGAAAAAGTTGTAAACCGAAGTACCTTCCTGCTTTTTTGAGGTCAGAGGTAAGGACAATGAAATGGCACGAGCACCTGGTCTATTTAGCCATGATTGTAAATATTGAAATGACATTGCACCTCGACCATCGCGAAATAAGACGCCGACCTCAATACCATTCATTGCCACAATCAGCTTCTGAGGTTTCATTACCACTCCTGGTCCCATTCATTATTTTTATCTGGTGACTGCCCTCGACGAGTAATATGCAGTTCAAGATCCAGTGCAGACAATAGCTTGAAAAGGGTCTCTACTTTGCATTGATCTGGGTTGTTTTCGAAACCAGATACTGTGGTTTGCTTGATGCCAACGCGATCTGCTGTCTCTTTCTGAGTCAGTTGCTGTGTCTTCCGCTGATCACGAATTACTGCGGCAAGCGTTTGTGGTGTATTGAGTCTCATCAGGGATGCCCAGTTGCAAAGTAAATATACCGGAGAGAGGATAAAATAATAATAACCCTTATAGGGTATAAATTCAAATTATCCCCTATAAGGGGTAGGGCTGGTAAGGTTTTCATCGACAACCATGGAAGATTTTTGTGTTTTAGATGGTAAAAAAGTGAACAGAAATATACTGGCTCTTACGAAATGGGTACCAAAATCGTCAGCTTGTGTACACATAAAAGCTGCTCCGGGAAACATTGAGAACACGGCCCATACTTGGGTTAGATCATTCGTACCGAATGACATATCGAGTGCTACGACCTCCAGCATCAGTTTTAGATAAAAAACCGAGCTCAACCAAATAAGCCAGATGACGAGTCGCTGTGGCTCGGCTGACTTTAGAGACTTTCTGATATTGGCTACTGTTGATACCTGCTTCGAAGTCACCATCCAGCAAACGATTGAGCACCTTAACTTGTTCAGTTGATAATTTGGTTTGATCGACATTTCGCCAGAAATTGGTTTTAGCAACGGTTTGTTCAATCATTTGCATTGAACTTAGCAACGTATCGTTTAGTGTTGTCAGAAACCAAACTAACCAAGGGGTAATATCCATTTCTCCCTTTTGAGTCTGCTCTAAGATTTCGTAATACGACTTTTTCTTTTCAAGAATGCTGACTGACATTGCATAAAACCGAATTGATAGTTTTTCACCTTGGGCTAAGGCCAAATCGGTTAAAAGGCGAGTAATACGTCCATTCCCATCATCAAGTGGATGAAGTGTCACAAACCATAAATGCGTGATTGCAGCGCGGAGTAATGGATCTAATTCAGCATCGGAGCGTGAATCATTAAACCATCGAATGAAATGCTGTAATTCTGTTTCAAGGATGTCTCTGGGAGGTGCTTCAAAATGAACGGTGGGTTTATCAATCCGACCAGAAACAACCTGCATAGGCGTCTCACCACGCAAGACGCCACCCTGAACTGGGTTAAATAAGGTATAGCCCATGGGAAATAGTAATTCATGCCAACGCAATATCCGTTCAAGAGACAGAGGCTGATCGAGTTGCGTGATGGCATCAATCATCATCTCCGCTAAACCATTCGTTTGTTCTGTTGTGGGGTACTGCTGTTCTTCCTTGATCCCTAATTTCTTTGCAAGTGACGAACGCACAGAGAAAGCATTGAGCTTTTCGCCTTCAATAGCGCTTGAATGAACGATATTAGCCAGAAGTGTATCAAGTGTTGCTTGCTGCTGGTTTTCTAAACCCATTCGGCCCAATAACAAGCCTTGGTTGAAATGCGCTTCTCGCAGCAATGGGGAGATCACAGTATTGTCCCAGGTAAAATCAGGCCATGCTGGTTGTTGCCAAATCCACATACTGAACCTTACCGTAAGCCGAATGATTAAATTATTCTACTCATATCATGAGTAGAATATAAGAGGTATTTGACTCATTTAGTGCAAACTACAGTTTTAAAAGCCTAACACCAGGATCCTGTTCAGGTTTTGTTCTATGCGATAAGGGGCTCTACTTGACTGGATTGCTGACGTGCATCTTTCAATAACAGCACTAATTGTTTTTCTCTGACAGGAGAAGAAACAAAACCAAAGCGCTCATAGAATTTAGAGGCTCGATCATCAATCGGGTGAGTAAGTAGGGCTCTAATACCCACTTGTTCTGAAATCATTAGAGTGCGTCGAATTGCATCTTGTAACATGCCAACCCCAATACCGAGACCTTGATGATTTATCGACACAGCAAGACGAGCTAATATCACCACAGGGATTGGATACTGACCCATGCCTCGCCGAATTCTCTCTGGTGCTTCATAAGTCTCAACCTGACCAACCGTTAGACTGAAATAGCCAATCACAATATTATCGTCTGAAATCACAAAATTTTTTGCTGAACCACTTGATTGAGCTTGTCTTGCATGTCGTAAAAGCCATTCATTGAGCGATGGATTGCCACAATCAAATTGCTCGAGGAGATGTTTATCATGTAACACCTCCGGTTTAGATATAGCCATTATTTCTCCCAAGGAGCGTTTCGGGAGAAAAGATCTTGTAAACCTTGATTGTCTTGCGCGGGTTGATCGAGCATATCAAGTAAGTCTTGATATTGTTCACCGGACACAACGAATAAACGTTGATCGAGTAGAGTTTGTTCAGCAGCATGACATGCACTATCAAGAATGAAATCAGTTAATGATTTATGAGCAATGTCAGCAGCACGACGGAGTATCGCTTCTTGCTCAGGTGTAGCTCTGAGGCCAAGCCGCGCCGAGCGTGATGTACGTGTAATAGAAGATGCAGAACTAGCCATGTTAATCTCGACTAACAAAAAATGAACAATACAATGTTAGTACAATGGGCAAACAAGATCTACTGTGAATAGGACATAACGAATAAAATGGACTCCCCCAACTGACGGCATCGATGTCCAAAATGTAGTTGTCGCTCATCAGAGCTAAGGACGCCCACAATGGTTATTAAGGAAATTGGTATTGATTTAGCTAAGTCAGTTTTAGTCTTTATGGCATTGTTTACTATGCAAAAAGCGTTTTATGCAAAGTCATGTTTCCCCGTATTGGTGAACTGTAGTTAATTTTGTCACAAAGAAACACATGTATTGCTTTTATGCGTGGATGCAGAAAAAGACCCAAAATGCAGCACATATGTTGCTTTGATGTTTTTAGGCAACTAATATGTTTCTATAGATGTAATAAGCAACATATCTGATGACAGTATGAAAACTCTTCTACAGCAGATAAAAGAACGTCGTTTGTTTCTTGGCCTTAAACAAAATGACATGCCATTACGAATTGGTGTGTCTCGCCAGCAATACCAGCGCTTAGAAGCAAAAGGTAACCCGAGGCTCGATACGTTGGAGTTGATTGCCAAAGGATTAAACAGCGAAATGATGCTGATCCCAAGCGAAAAGATCAGTGCTGTCATGGCTGTTCTCAATGAAGTGCCAACGGTTTCTCCAACACAAAATACATTCAAAGAAAATAAGCCCCAACTTTCTGACGATCCTTGGGCTGGATTGTTGGGAGATGACTCATGAACACTGGCAGAGACAATGAACTGAATGTGCTCAAACTGACGTTACATGATCGTTTAATTGGCTATTTATCTGGATTCGTCAACGGTCGAAATGTACTGATGTTTGCTGACGAATTTCGGGAAGATGCGATTAGACCAACATTCAGTTTAATTACCCATCCTCGATTTCCCCGTTCAGACAAAGTAATGGCTGAACCATGGATCAGAAATCAACGATTGCATCCCACATTGTCAAATTTGTTACCCGAAGGCTCACTGCGAGAGTTAATTGCGCAGGGGTTAAAAGTGCATGTCGATAGTGAATTCCATCTCTTGTCTTATCTTGGTCGAGATCTTCCGGGCGCTTTGATTGCAGAACCGATGGCACCAGAAGATGTGCCAGCATTTGTATTACACTCACTTGGCAGTGCGAAAGCGATCCAATTTGAAAAAATCACCAGAGAGAACAAATTCTCACTGGCTGGTGTACAAATGAAATTCTCTATGAAGGCAAAAGATGGCCGGTACAACCTTTCAACAGAGAATGAGCTAGGCGATTGGATCATAAAAACACCATCAACGAAGCATAAAGACGTCCCTTTGAATGAATTTACTGTGATGTCTCTTGCAGCATTAGTTGGTATCAATATCCCAGAAATAAAATTGGTCGAATTAGATCGGTTAGATAATCTTCCGCAAATTAACCTGCCGGATGAAAAGTTTGCTTTTGCGATTAAACGTTTTGATCGAGAAGAAAACTCACGGATTCATATGGAGGATTTTGCCCAAGTATTGGTTAAGTACCCACATGAAAAATACAATTCTGCCAATTACGAACAAATTGGGCGCATTCTTTATGATTTTTCCGGTGATGGTTTATCCGATGTGCAGCAATTTGCCCGAAGATTGCTGGTCAATATTTTGTTAGCCAATGGCGATGCACACCTGAAAAACTGGAGCTTGCTTTACGCCGATCATGTGACGCCGAGACTTTCACCGGGCTACGATATTGTAACGACAAATGTCTATATTGATGGCGAAAGACAATACGCGCTGAATCTTGGCAAAACGAAAGATTGGTTCACGGTAACTTTGCAACATTTCCAATATTGGGCGGAACATTCGGGGATCCCATGGCGAGCGATTAAACCTCATTTGGATGATGTCATGGATAAGGCGAGATCTTTGTGGCCCGAAGCGCTAAAACAACTACCAATGAATGAACAGCACAAAAAACATCTTCAAAGACATTGGGGGATGCTGCAAAACGATTTTCGATTGAGATAAATCATGATTGAAAAACCTTGAACACTGCTGATTTGCTTACGAACTATACAAAATAGGAAACGCCTGGAATTGGTGTGGAATAAGCCGATTGTAGTGGTCTCACTGGATCTGTGAATAAACGAGTCATATGCTAGACTCTGCTCATTAAAAATAATCTTCTATGTAAGCAATGCAGTTAAACGATTATCTTTTTTTACAAAAAATAGCCGCGTTGCCATTTGTTGACGCGATCTATCTGTTTGGTTCTCGTGCGAGAGGCAACCACCGGGACCGTTCAGATATCGCTATTCTATGTCCTAATGCAAATGAGACTGATTGGTAGTCAATCCTTCAACTGATCGATGATGCAGACATACTGCTACCGATTGATTGTATTCGTTTAGATCAAGAGAACCAGAACAGTACATTATGGGAACAGGATAAAAAACTGATATATGAACGTAGAACTTAATGTAAATGCATTAGGAAAGGCATTACAACGACTGGATGAGTCATTAGCGTATGACTTGGCGCAGCCGTTGGTTGTCGATGCATGTATTCAGCGCTTTGAATTCTGTATAGAGCTCACTTGGAAGACATTAAAGAAATGTCTGGCGATAGAAGGGATTGAAGCAAATACACCGAGAGAATGCATCCAGCAAGCATATAGCATCCACTGGCTGAATGATGAAACTGCATGGCTGAGTATGTTGAAAGATCGAAATCTGACATCGCTCACTTACAAAGAAGATTTAGCTTTAGAAATCTATTGTCGGCTGCCCGCTCATTATTCTGCATTAATTGAGTTATACCAGTTTCTGAATCGAAGATTCACTGACTCTGCATGTAGTTAACTGCTGAACGGCATCTAGTTAAGG
>SSEX01000147.1 GCA_008015085.1 Tolumonas sp.
CAGGGGCCCTGAGTCAGACTGACGCCCATGTTACCAGCAATCGTCGGTAGCGAGACGTTAGCAATGGTACTATCAAGCACCTGCATGAAAACACCCAATGCGATTGCAAACGTACAAAGCGCGAGATTCGCCGGCTGGAATCCTTGTTGCTGACTCATACCGATACCTTGTTATTTCCGGGCATACAATTTTGATGACTGGGTATCATTAGTGGCAATAATTTGAGCCACAATACTTTCAACGCCTGTCATCTGTCTGGCATACACATCTGTCTGATAGCGTGGTTTAGCCGGTGCAGCCTGAGACAGCAATGCTCCGTCTGTTTTGCTGGTATCAACATCAACCATCATCGACAAACCGATCCGCAGCGGATGTGCTTGCAGATCTTTTGTGTCCAGCTGGATTCTCACCGGTAAACGCTGAACAACCTTGATCCAGTTACCTGTCGCATTTTGGGCAGGCAGCAATGAGAACGCACTACCGGTGCCAATCCCTAAGCTTTCAACTTTGCCGTGGTATTCGACTTTGTCGCCATAAAGATCCGCTACCACTGTTGCTGTCTGACCAATACGCATGGTTTTCAGCTGTGTTTCTTTAAAATTCGCATCAATCCAGACTTGATCAAGTGGTACAACAGCCATCAGAGCTGCGCCAGGCGTGACACGTTGACCGACCTGAACATTACGTCGTGCAACATAACCTGAAACCGGAGCAACCAGACTGGTACGCTGTTTTGCCAGATAAGCCTGACGCAACTGACCAATAGCACTTTTCACCAGCGGATGAGTTTCTACTGTCGTATTCCGTACCAGTGCTTCCTGAGATTTCAGTTGTTGTTCAGCGACGGCCAGTGCTTTTTCAGCAGAATTTGCCATATCCTGCGCATGGCTTAATTCTTCCTGAGAAAGGCCACCGGCTTTTACCATATTTTTACGGCGTGCAAGATCTGCTTCAGCTTTCCGTAATGCAATTTTCTGCTCTGCAACGACGGCTCGGGCTTGGTCGGCATTATTGAAAAGTGCCCGCACCTGACGCACAGCCTGAGCTAAGCCGGCTTCAGCATTATCAAAGGCGATATCGGCATCACTGTTATCAAAATGTACCAGCTCTTGCCCCTGCACAACAAAGTCGCCGTCATCGGCGGTAATACTCGTAACGGTACCGATGATTTCCGGTGTGATCTGAACCAGATTACCGTTTACATAAGCATCATCGGTTGATTCGGAACCAGTGCCAAAGTTCATATACCAATAGGCTGAGCCTGCACCTGCAACCAGCAGCGCCGCGGCAAAAATCATCAGGCCTTTTTTGCGTTGTCTGGTGTGCGCAGAAACGTGTTTTTCAGATGTTGTCTGACTCATAGGAAACCTCAAAAACTAGCTATTCTGGTTATTATTGGCAGGGGCGGACTGCTGATTATCAGTGAATCCGCCTCCTAATGATTGGATCAGGTCAACCTGTGTTGCCTGCTGGCTATTTTTCAGTGCAGTAAATACCGATTCAGCTTGTAGCAGTTGTTGTTCTGCCATCAGCACTTCAAGCTGGCTACCCATGCCGGCTTCATAACGTTTTTCGGTGATCTGATAACTTTTCTCCGCCAGAACCATGCTGTCTTTCGCATCCTGCAATTGCTGTTCTATCGATTTCAAAGACAGAACGTTGTCGCTGACATCACTCAATGCGGTTACCAGAGTCTTGTTGTATTGTGCAACGGCCGCATCGTAATCAGCAGTTTTAGACATCAGGTTAGCTTTCAGATCGGCTGTAAAAATTGGCAGAGAGATCGCGGGGGTGACGTTCCATGACTGGCTGACATCGGCAAACACCGCATCACCCAGAACAGACTTGAAACCGGCCATTGCACTCAGATTGAAATCTGGGTAGAAACGGGTTTTGGCGGCATCTATCTGCTTGCTTGCTGCTTCGACTCGCCAGCGTGCCGCAGTGATATCAGGCCGGTGACTAAGCAGTGACGCAGGTAAATTCTGTGGCAGATTAAAATCAGCCTGCACAGAAACCGATGGACGAGGAATGTTTAATGCCCGATCCGGGCCTGAACCGGTCAGTGCCGACAGTGCATTTTTAAGTTTAGCTACAGTAAGGGATCGCTGTTTCAGCGCTTGTTTTGCACCGGCTTCGCCACTTTGTGCTGTATAAAGACGATCTTCTGAGGTCAGTCCATTTTTCAGCAAACGATCAGTGATCTCGACAATTCCCTGAGTTCGAGCCAGATCTTTTTTGGCTAAATCTTCCAGCGCATAGGCATTAGCCAACTGCACGTAGGTTTTAACTATGCTGGTGGATAAAGTGATTCGGGCCGCTTGTTGATCAATTTCAGCCGCTTTTTGATTGTTGACACTGGCTGCCCAGACTGCACGTTTCCCACCCCACAGATCAAAGCTGTAATTAAAATTCAGCCCCATAGAGCGGGAGGTGCCAAAGCGGTTGCCCTCACCGGAATAGTCTTCCAGACGAGATAAGCGTGAACGACGGATGTTTGCATCAGCGGTCAGCGACGGGTCAAACTGACTGTCTGCTGCTGCAACTTGTGCGTTAGCCTGAGCCAGACGGGCTGAAGCGAGTTGCATATCCGGGCTGTTTTTCAGTGACTCAGTGATCAGCTCATTCAGATGGTGGTCACCCAGTTTTTGCCACCATGCCTGCTGTGGCCAGTCAGCGGATGACAATACTGATGTATTCAGACTTTTGCTCTGATTTAGTAATGTGCTATCGGATAACGTATTTTCGGTACGAATATTGTCCGGCGCAGAACAGCCTGCTAACACAAGGCTGATAGTGAGAGAAGACAATAGAAAATAACTGTTTTTTTTCATTCGCAGCATTTTTTTATTCCTGCTTTCCTGATGAATCAGGGACTGAATAGTGTTCTTTGGTAAATGCGCAACCCGATGAGACCAGTATTTTCCTCAGGCAATGTTTAAGTTGATCCTTTTCTTCACCAGTCAGATTATGTGTCAGCTCATCAATGGCATTTGCTGCTAATGGCATGGCTCTGAAAATAGTTTCGCTTCCTTTTTCTGTCAGGCCGATAAGCTGGGCCCGGCGATCCTCTGGGTCAGGAAAACGAAGGATCAATTCTTTTTTCTCTAATCGATCCAGCATCCGGGTGATCGCGCTGTTATCAACACCGAGTGATTTACCAATGTCACAAGGCCGGTTTTTGTTAAAACGGTAGATGTTAAACAGCACCTTAGCCTGTGCTGCTGTAATGTCTTCCGGCTCCAGATGCTTATCTAAAAGTCGATCTTTCAACAAGTTAGAATGCCCTAAAAGAAAACCGAGGCTTTCTGCCAGAGGTGGCATATCAATTGATTCTTGCTTAGACATTATATTGACCTTAATAAATTGATTAAGCATTAATTGCTTATGCAACTAATTATGCTCTTTTGTGATCCATCCCGCAATACAGATTTCTTCACCTGGAGGATTTCATCATCAATAGGGGAAATCTTTCAGATTAATAGCTTAAATGATATTGATTCTCATTTAATAAATGATAATAATTCTCATCAATCAGGTAAGTTGATGAGGTTTACTACTATGGTGACAAAAAAACTGGTATTGATTCGTCATGGCGAAAGTATCTGGAATCAGGAAAACCGTTTTACAGGGTGGACAGACGTAGCCCTTTCTGCAAAAGGTATTGAAGAAGCTCATCAGGCTGGCCGCTTGCTTAAATCAGAGGGCTATACCTTTGACTATGCCTATACATCAGTTTTGAAAAGGGCAATATCAACGCTCTGGTATATTCAGGAAGAAATGAATCTTGAATGGATCCCTGTTGAAAAAGAATGGCGATTAAATGAACGTCACTATGGCGCTTTACAGGGGCTAAATAAGGCTGAAACCGCACAGAAATATGGCGATGATCAAGTCTTACTCTGGCGTCGGGGTTTTGCGGTAACGCCGCCAGCGCTAACTGCGGAAGATGAACATTATCCTGGTCATGATGCCCGCTATAGTCAGCTTACTCAGGAACAATTACCGCTGACCGAGAGCCTGGCTATAACAATTGAACGTGTTATCCCATACTGGGAGGCGGTAATTAAGCCCAGAGTAGAGTCAGGCGAGCGAGTTATTATTGCTGCTCATGGCAACTCTTTACGGGCTTTGGTAAAGCATCTGGATGGGATCAGTGAGCAAGATATTCTTGAGCTGAATATTCCGACCGGAGTGCCACTGGTATATGAGTTCGACGACAACATGAAACCGGTAAATCATTATTATTTGGGAAATCCTGATGAAATAGAGGCGAAAGCACACGCAGTCGCCAATCAGGGGAAAGCTGGTTAGTTGCTATTCATTGTTAGCACAGATCTGATCACGGCCTTGTTGTTTGGCTAAATAGAGCAACCGATCGGCTGCCTGAAGCATTTCATCCAGCCTGTCGGCCAGCTCGTCAGTGACACCAAAGCTGGCAGTGATATAGACCGGATGCCCCAGATCCATTGGGGTGTCTTTCAGGTCAGTTCTGAATTGTTCTATTCGGGAAAGCATTATTTCGAACGGAATATTAAAGGCAAAAATGCCAAATTCTTCACCACCGAGACGGAATGCCGTGCAGTCTGGAAAATGTGCAGTAAATAATGCCGAAACAGTCTGGAGTACTTTATCTCCAGAGTGATGACCATATGAGTCGTTTATGCGTTTGAAATGATCGATATCCAACACACATAATGTTATAGGTTGTCCGGCAGATCTTGCGGCCCGGAATTGTTTATCTACTTTTTCAAACAAATAGCGACGATTAAATAACTGGGTAAGATAATCGCGGTAAGTCATTTCACGTAATTTAGCAAGTAACTCCAGTGTTTCCAGATTGTGGTTGATCCGGCACTGCAACTCTTCCGGGGCAAAAGGTTTCGTTAAAAAGTCATTCGCACCGTATTTTATAAAACGGGCAGAAAGCGATTTTTCATTGATGGCTGAGATCCCGATAATTGCCAGATCTTCTTTATCGCGTTTTTCCCGTAATGCTTTTACCAGCTCCATACCATTCATCACCGGCATGTGATAATCAGCCAAAACCAGTCTAATTTCAGGATGCTGATTAAGAATACTAAGCGCTTCAACACCATCAGCCGCTTCGTACACATTGAGTAACCAGCGTTTCATTTGTCTGGTGACAAACTGCATACCCGTGAATGAATCTTCAACCACCAGAACAGAAATAAACTGATTGAGATAGAGACGACGCAGCAGACTGACAACGTAGTTAAACGATGTCTTTGAATCTTTAATGATGTAATCGACCAGGCC
The DNA here is from genome assembly GCA_008015085.1 of Tolumonas sp. Lineage (GTDB taxonomy): Bacteria > Pseudomonadota > Gammaproteobacteria > Enterobacterales > Aeromonadaceae > Tolumonas. Next base: position 5,281 of record SSEX01000147.1, read on the forward strand.
GCGTTCCAGTAATTCTTCACGTTTTTCTTCACTGAAACTGGCTGTCATAACAATTGCAGGAATATGCCACTGAAGCACTTCATCCAGTGCTTCGCCATCAGGCGCATCTGGCAGAGTCAGGTCAACTAACGCAGCAAAATAATCATGATTGGTGGCCAAACGGGCTTTAGCTTCAGCCAGGGTATAAGCAGAATCAACTTCAACATCCAGTTCTTTACTGATGTTAGTGCTGAGGGCCCGGGAAATCATCTGGCTGTCTTCAATCAAAAGTATCTTGTTCATACGACTCACTGCATTTTCTTAAGAAGGCTTTTGTTCATGTTCTAGTATAAACATAAGTTGTAGAACTGCTTAGCTCATCATGTCGTTTCTGTGGCTAACGCCTGATTGTTTCTTTGAAAAAGAATGGGCTATAAGGAATATAGAGAAGAAAAATGAAGGCAGAACAGGATTATGTTCTGCCTCTGAAATATTACTTATGACGTTCCTGCAGGCGATTCACTACATCAGCTAAATGCAGACCTTCGTTTTGCAGTAACACAGTCAGGTGATACAGCAAATCGGCAGATTCATTGATCAACTCTTCACGATCTTTGGCCATGGCAGCCAATGCTACCTCAACGCCTTCTTCACCTACTTTCTGCGCAATACGTTTGGTACCTTTGGCATACAAACGGGCTGTGTAGCTGGATTCCGGATCGGCATTTTTACGGCCAGCCAGGATCTGCTCAAGTTCAGCCAGAAAGGCCAGCGGCAGAGCTGGGTGCTCGTCAAAGCAGGATTTGCAGCCACGGTGGCAGGTTGGACCAATCGGATCGGCGGCTACCAGCAGACTGTCATTATCGCAATCGGTCGTGATTGCTCGCAGTTGCAGCACGTGACCAGAGGTTTCACCTTTAGTCCAAAGGCGGCCTTTGCTACGGCTGAAAAAGGTAACATGACCGGTCTCAATCGTTTTAGCTAATGCTTCGCGGGTCATGAAGCCCTGCATCAACACTTCACCTGTGTGAACATGCTGCACAATCGCTGGAATCATACCGTCAGTTTTTTCCCAATCCAAACGAGCTGGATCAACAATTTTCATCTCAGTCACGGATCTGCACTCCTTCGCTACGCAGATAAGCCTTTAATTCAGGGATCGGAATGATGCCTTTGTGGAATACTGATGCTGCCAGCGCACCATCAACATCGGCGATCTGGAATGCATCACGGAAATGCACCATTTCACCTGCACCACCAGAAGCGATCAGCGGCACTTTGCACAGGTCGCGGATCAACTTGAGCTGGGTCAGATCATAGCCCTGACGAACACCGTCCTGATTCATCATGTTCAGGACGATTTCACCAGCCCCACGTTTTTGTACTTCCACCACCCAGTCAGGTGTCGTCCATTTAGTAATACGGGTACGGGTTTCATCCCCCGTGTATTGTTTCACCTGATACTGGCCAGTTGCGGCATCGAAGTACGAGTCGATACCAACCACAATACATTGCACACCAAAACGATCCGCCAGTTCAGTGATCAGTTCCGGATTAGCCAGCGCAGGGGAGTTAATGGAAACTTTATCTGCACCGAATTCCAGAATTCGTTTGGCATCTTCTACCGATTTTATTCCGCCTGCAACACAGAATGGGATATCAATCACTTCCGCAACACGACTGACCCAGCTTTTATCTACCACACGGGCATCGGATGAGGCGGTGATATCATAAAATACCAGCTCGTCAGCGCCCTCCTCGGCATTACGTTTTGCCAGCGGCACGATGTCACCCATCACTTCGTGATTGCGAAAC
>SSEX01000146.1 GCA_008015085.1 Tolumonas sp.
ACCCGCGGCGGTCCGCCGGGCCAACCTTCGTAGCTATCTGAATACGATGCGTCGCGCGCCGGAAGCGTTCCTGTGCGTCTGCTGGACGGCTTTAGCGGCATACTGCAAGCCGATGGTTATTCCGGCTATAGCCAGGTGTGCAAAGAGAGCGGTCTCACCCGGATTGGCTGCTGGGATCATGCGCGGCGCAAATTCATCGAAGCGACCCAAGCCGCGCCGTCCGTTGCGAAGGGTAAGAGCAAGCCCGGTGCCAGCAAGGCCGATGTAGCCCTGGGGTACATCGGTAAGCTCTATGCCATCGAGCGGGAGCAGAAGGAGCGCAGTGATGCCGAGCGTTATCAGGCACGGCAGACACGTAGCATGCCGCTGTTGGCGGAGCTCAAAACCTGGCTGGAGAATAACGTCGGCAAGGTGATGAAAGGCTCGCTGACAAGAAAGGCGATGGAATACACGCTGGGGCAGTGGTCCTATCTAGTCGGCTACTGCGAGCGGGGTGATCTGCACATCAGCAATGTCTTGGCGGAGAACGCGATCCGCCCGTTCGCCGTGGGCCGCAAGGCGTGGTTGTTCGCCGACAGCGCGCAAGGCGCCAAGGCCAGTGCGACCTGCTACTCGTTGCTGGAGACAGCCAAAGCCAACGACCTGGAGCCATCAGCATATATCAACCATGTGCTGGCGCAGATCGGCGAGGCCGATACCCTAGAAAAACTCGAAGCCCTGCTGCCCTGGAACGTCCCGCTGGAGCCCATTGCAAAAAAAGTGGCGCAATACAACGAAGGCAAGTAGGCCGATTTAGCGGCGCTTACAGTATAGAAGGACTGCAGAGTTTACTTGTGATTTTGCAAATCACACCGCATGTGTTTTTAGATCATAAAAATAAAAAGCCCGCTGACTCAGCGGGCGAATTGTTAATATTCCGGCTCTTAAATTTCAGGAACATTTTCCCGCCAGCCATGAAACTCACTGATGGCATTGGATACCATCTGCTCTTCCCTAACACCAAACGGATAGCCATTGCGAACGCACATTTTTTTGGCTTCCTGATAGGGTGAGTTATAGCCCTCTAGGGTCTCGAATACGTGGGATCTCATCCGGGTATAGTCAACTCTTTGCATGGCTTAATCTCCTTTGCAGTAAGTACCAACATATTAGACAGTGCTCAAGTGTGATTAGTTCAAAAAACAAGCTATAAAAATTAAACCCACTCAGAGTTAGCAATAAAAATAGATAAAAATAAAACAAATGAAAGTTGGTGTTTTCGTTTTGTGATGTGTGTCGATGCTGAATCGAAACAAGCTTCATTGGTATCTGGCCGCTACTATTAGCAGTGCAAGCAATAAGACAGCAGTGACCGAAGTCACTGCTGCAAAGGATTAAACCGGTGGAAAGAGTATCTTAGCGACATCACGGAAATGACTGGCAAAATGGAAGTTCACGCCTTCTTTGACATATTCAGGCAACTCATCCACATCACCATGATTTGCTTCCGGCACAATGATCTGATGAATGCCTTGTCGTTTGGCCGCAATTACTTTTTCTCTGACGCCACCAATGGCAAGTACATGTCCGGTAAGCGTTAATTCACCGGTCATCGCATAGCCTTTAACCGGAGCCCGATTCAGCGCCAGCGAGAGCAGGGCACTGGCCATGGTTATACCGGCACTTGGTCCATCTTTCGGCGTTGCACCTTCCGGCACATGCAGATGAATTGATGCCTTATCATAAAAATCAGTGGCCGCATTTAATTCATGCAGATGACTGCTGACAAAACTGTAAGCCAGTTCAGCGGACTCTTTCATGACATCACCAAGTTGCCCGGTTAGCCTGAGGTTACGGCCTTGCTGGTGAATTACACTGGCCTCTACAGGCAAAGTGGCTCCGCCCAGCGATGTCCAGGCCAGACCGGTGACAATACCGACACCGCTTAAATTTTTCTCTTTGCGGAACTGTGGGCTACCCAGATAATGTTCCAGCGAACTGGCTTTGATGTTAATGTCTTTTTCACCCTCGCTCAGCATTTCGACCACTGATTTTCGTACGATTTTGGCTAACTGCTTTTCCAGATTTCGCACACCAGCTTCACGGGCATATCCGTCGATAATACTGCGGATAGCGCCATCAGTAATTTTCAGTTTACCTTTCGGTACTCCTGCGCGTTCAAGCTGACGAGGCCAGAGGTGGTGACGGGCAATCGCCAGTTTTTCATCAGCCAGATACCCTGAAAGACGAATAGTATCCATACGATCCAGTAGTGGTGCAGGAATTGAATCAAGCGTATTAGCAGTACAGATAAACAGACATTTCGACAGATCGAGCCTCAGGTCAAGATAGTGATCGAGGAAGTTGATGTTCTGTTCCGGGTCGAGCGTTTCCAGCAGTGCAGAGGCCGGATCGCCCTGATGGCTGATCCCCAGCTTATCGATTTCATCGAGCATGATTACCGGGTTCATCGTCTGACACTCTTTCAGTGCCTGTACGATTTTCCCTGGCATAGCCCCAATATAAGTGCGGCGGTGGCCTTTGATTTCGGCTTCATCACGCATGCCGCCAACACTAAAGCGGAAGAAAGGAAGGCCCAGACTGTTGGCAATTGAGCGGCCAATCGAGGTTTTACCGACACCCGGCGGACCAACCAGTAGCATGATAGCGCCACTAATCGCATTCTTATAGGCACCGACTGCCAGGAACTCGATGATGCGATCTTTAACATCCGACAGGCCATCATGATCGGCATCCAGGATTTTGCGGGCTTTTTTCAGATCGATCCGATGCTCTTTTTCAATTCCCCAAGGCACCTGACTGATCCAGTCCAGATAATTACGGGTAACCGCATATTCCGGAGAGCCAGCTTCCAGAATTTGTAGTTTTTTCAGCTCTTCATCAAAGCGAGCCTGTACGGCTTCCGGCACTTTTTTGTCTTTCATCCGGGCCTGAAAGCTTTCTGCCTCAGCAGTCTTATCGTCTTTCTCCAGTCCCAGTTCTTTTTGAATGACTTTGAGTTGTTCCCTCAGGAAGAATTCGCGTTGCCGTTCACTGATAGTCTTATTGACCTCTTCGCGGATCTGCGTCTGCAGTTTGGCGACCTCAATCTCTTTTTTGAGAATCGCCAGCGATTTTTGCATTCGGGGGATCAGGTTATTCGTATCGAGAATTTCCTGTAATTCATCAGCATTCGCTGAAGTGATCGCAGCCGCCAGATCTGCCAGCGGAGCCGGATCATTCGGGCTGAAGCGGTTCATATATTGCTTCAGTTCTTCGCTGTAGAGCGGGTTAATTGGTAACAATTCTTTCAGCGCACCAATCAATGCCATGGCATAGGCTTTCAGTTCGGTGTCTGATTCATCCGGATCACTTTCCTTGTATTTAACTTCAACCAGATAGGGTGGCTTATCTGTCAGCCAGCTGGTGATCTCAACCCGCTGCACCCCTTCAGCAACAAACTGAATTTCCCCTTCACCGCTGCTGGCCTGCAGAATGCGTACAGCACAACCGGTTTTAGGCACAACGTCCTTAATCTCAATGGCATCAGTGATATTGTCGGGGATTCGGAACAAAGCCACCATTTTATGTGTGGTTCTGGCGACACGTTCGATCGTTTTCCCCCACGGATTGGCCTGAATTTGTACCGGAAGAATTTGTGCCGGGAGGAAGGGTCTCCCTTGGATGGGGATGATGTGTAGTTGGGGCGGTCTTTCCTGTCTAGCTAGAATCAGTCTGGTTTTAGCATGATCTTCAGTTGTTATATGTTGTTGGTTATTGCTCATATCACACACCTGTCTCAGGAAATGATGAAATTAACATGGGGTCGTAAACGAGCTATTCAAGATAAGCATAGTCAAAAACTGTAACGCTAATCATGGGTTAGGCGCAGAGTGTGAGATGTGCTTAATAACTTTTTATAAAACAACCGCTCACACCCGGTGTAATAGACATGAACGGTTGCTACATCAGTTAGTCGTATTTTTCCGGCAAGCTGCAACCTGAGAAATGTGCCCGTCAGGGTTTTCCTGTTCCAGAACGACATCAAATTTCCAGATATGATGCAGATGTTTCATTACTTCCTGTGCTGAATCAGCCAGCGGAATACGGTTATTGGCGTAATAACGGAGTGTGAGTGTTCGGTCACCCCGCAGGTCGACGTTATAGACCTGAATGTTAGGTTCGTGTTCACCCAGATTGTATTGTGACGACAGTTTTTGTCTCAGTCGGCGATACCCTTCCTCGTTATGAATGGCTGATACTTCAATGAACTCTTTCTGGTCATCGTCCTCTATCGCAAACAGGTGGAAATCACGCATCACTTTCGGGCTTAAAAACTGACTGATAAAGCTTTCATCCTTGAAGTTTTCCATCGCGTAATGCAATGTTGTCAGCCAGTCACTGCCGGCATAATCCGGGAACCACTGCCGATCTTCATCGGTCGGATTTTCACAAATTCGCCGCAGATCCTGAAACATGGCAAAACCTAATGCATAGGGATTAATGCCGGAATAGTAGGGGCTGTTATACGCCGGTTGTGCCACGACATTCGTGTGGTTATGCAAAAACTCCATCATGAAACGATCAGTCACTTTTCCTTCAGAGTAGAGATGATTCAGAATGGTGTAATGCCAAAAGGTTGCCCAGCCTTCATTCATCACCTGTGTCTGTTTCTGCGGGTAAAAATACTGACTGATCTTGCGTACGATACGGATAATTTCGCGCTGCCATGACTCCAGCAAAGGCGCGTTCTTTTCCAGAGAATAGAGAATATTTTCGTCCGGATCGGCTGGATAACGTTTTCCCAGCAGTTCTTCATCCTCCTGCTGTCTGCGTTTTGGCAGTGTACGCCATAATTCATTGACCTGACTTTGCAGATACTCTTCACGACGATTCTGGCGGCGGCGCTCTTCAGAGAGTGACAATTTTTGTGGGCGTTTATAGCGATCGACACCGTAGTTCATCAGCGCATGGCAGGCATCGAGCAGCGACTCGACCTCGTCAATGCCGTATTTTTCCTCACAATCGGTAATGTAGTGGCGGGCAAAAACCAGGTAATCGATGATCGAGCTGGCATCAGTCCAGGTTTTAAACAGATAGTTATTTTTAAAGAAGGAATTATGCCCATAGCAAGCGTGAGCCATCACCAGCGCCTGCATCGTGATGCTGTTTTCCTCCATCAGATAAGAGATGCAAGGGTCGGAATTGATAACAATTTCGTAAGCCAGCCCCATCTGTCCACGTTTATAGTGCTGCTCGGTGGAAATGAATTTTTTGCCGAAAGACCAGTGATGATAACCAATCGGCATACCAACGCTGGAGTAGGCATCCATCATCTGTTCAGCGGTGATGATCTCTATCTGATTCGGGTAGGTGCTGAGTCGGTAATGTCTGGCAACCCGTTCAATTTCCTTCTGATAGATATCCAGTAACTCGAATGTCCAGTCTGGCCCGTCGGGCAGGATCGTTGTTGTTTCAATCATATGTGCTCCTGTCAGGCTGCCCGTTTTTTGAATAGCTCTCTGAATACAGGGTAAATATCTTCCTGACTGCGAATGTTCTCCATAGCAAAATGAGGGAAGGCTTTCGCTAGCTCTTCATATTGGAACCACAGACTCTGATGAGCTCGGTTAGTGATTTCAATGTAAGAAAAATAACGGACCCATGGCAGGATCTGCTGTGCGAGTAATTCTTTGCAATGCGGAGAATCATCAGCCCAGTTATCACCGTCTGACGCCTGTGCTGCATAGATATTCCATTCACTGGCCGGATAACGGCTGTGCATGATTTCACTCATCAGCTCCAGTGCACTGGAGACAATCGTGCCGCCGGTTTCCTGCGAATAGAAGAAGTCATGTTCGTTGACTTCTTTCGCCTGCGTATGGTGGCGGATATAAACCACTTCCACGTTTTTATACGTACGGGTGAGAAACAGATACAGCAGGATATAAAAGCGTTTCGCCATGTCTTTAGTTGGCTGATCCATGGAGCCGGATACATCCATCAGGCAAAACATCACCGCCTGACTGGAGGGGGATGGCCGTTTCACATAGTTGTTGAAGCGCAGATCAAAAGTATCAATGAATGGTACAGCTGCTATCCTGCGTTTTAGTTCTGCGATTTCTTTTTCCAGCAGTAAACGCTCACTAATGGTGGATTCATCATTCCCCAGGGCTGCCAGCTGTTCTTCCAGTTCGGATAGCTGACTCTTTTTACCTTTTTGCATCACAACCCGTCGGGCGAGCGAGTTTTGCAGTGAGCGCACAATATTGATATTGGCCGGTACTCCATTTGAGGTATAGCCTGCCCGGACATTTTTGGTTTCGACCAGTTTGGCAGTCTGGTTTTTCTCCATATTAGGGAGTTCCAGATCATCAAATAACAGATCGAGATATTCATCTTTGGATATTTCAAAAATGAAATCATCAGCACCTTCACCGCTGTTACTGGCATCGCCGGAGCCTCTGCCACCCTGACCACCGCCACCTTGTGGTCGTTCTATCTGTTCTCCGGTCACAAAACGGTCATTACCCGGATGTACCATTTCTTTGCGACCGCCTTTTCCCTGATGAAAAATCGGTTCAGAAATATCCCGGGTAGGGATACTGATGCTTTCGCCGCTTTCCACATCCTGAATACTGCGTTTAGCCACAGCATCAGACACGGCTTTTTTAAGCTGCGTTTTATAGCGGCGGATGAACCGTTGCCGGTTCACCGCACTTTTGTTTTTACCATTCAATCGCCGATCGATGAAATGGACCATAACGTTGATCTCCTCATCTGCTAAGTGGATTTGCGAACACGCAGATACCATTCGGAGAGCAGGCGAACTTGCTTACGGGTGTAGCCTTTTTCCATCATACGTTCGACGAAGTTTTCATGTTTCTTCATCTCATCGGCCGATGTTTTTGCGTTGAAAGAGATCACTGGCAACAAGTCTTCGGTGTTTGAGAACATTTTCTTCTCGATAACAGTGCGAAGTTTTTCGTAATTTGTCCAGTTCGGGTTTTTACCGGCATTGTTTGCTCTGGCACGTAATACGAAGTTAACGATTTCATTACGGAAATCTTTCGGATTACTGATACCGGCTGGTTTCTCGATTTTTTCCAGCTCGCTGTTCAGTGAGCTGCGATCGAACAACTGACCGGTTTCCGGATCACGGTATTCCTGATCCTGGATCCAGAAATCAGCGTAGGTCACGTACCGGTCGAAGATGTTCTGGCCATATTCGGAATAAGATTCGAGATAAGCAGTCTGGATTTCTTTACCGATAAATTCCACATAACGCGGAACAAGGAATCCTTTGATAAATTCCAGATAGCGGTCATGCAATTCCTGCGGGAACTGCTCCCGTTCGATTTGCTGTTCCAATACATAGAACAGATGAACCGGGTTGGCGGCAACTTCAGTGTGATCAAAGTTGAATACACGAGAGAGGATTTTGAACGCGAACCGGGTGGAAAGACCGGACATACCCTCATCAACACCCGCATAGTCCCGATATTCCTGATAAGACTTGGCTTTGGGATCGGTATCTTTCAGGCTCTCACCGTTATAAACCCGCATTTTGGAATAGATGCTGGAATTTTCCGGCTCTTTGAGACGGGAGAGTACGCTGAACTGTGCCAGATACTCCAGTGTGCCGGGGGCACATTTCGCCTGAGCCAGTTCACTGTGTGTCAGTAGTTTTTCATAAATATGCATTTCTTCGGAAACACGCAGGCAATAAGGCACTTTGACGATATAAACACGGTCAAGGAAGGCTTCATTGTTTTTGTTGTTCCGGAATTGCTGCCATTCTGATTCGTTGGAATGTGCCAGAATAATACCTTCAAACGGCAGGGCAGAGAGACCCTCGGTACCGTTGTAGTTACCTTCCTGAGTTGCGGTCAGCAGCGGATGCAGCACCTTAATCGGTGCTTTGAACATTTCAACGAATTCCATCAGCCCTTGGTTAGCTCGGCATAATGAACCTGAGTAAGCATAAGCATCGGCATCGTTCTGGGCGTAATGCTCCAGCTTGCGGATATCGACTTTACCAACCAGAGAAGAGATATCCTGATTGTTTTCATCGCCCGGTTCTGTTTTTGCGATAGCAACCTGATCCAGAATTGACGGATAGATTTTCTCTACCTTGAATTTACTGATGTCACCGCCAAATTCATGCAGGCGTTTGGCGGCCCATGGTGACATGATTTTGTGCAGATAACGGGCAGGGATGCCGTATTCCTGCTCCAGGATCTTGCCATCTTCATTCACATCAAACAGGCAGAACGGATGATCGTTCACCGGAGAACCTTTGATGCGATAAATCGGCACTTTTTGCATCAGAGATTTGAGTTTTTCTGCCAGCGAAGATTTCCCGCCACCAACAGGCCCAAGTAAATACAGGATCTGTTTCTTCTCTTCCAGCCCTTGTGCAGCATGCTTCAGGTAGGCAACAATTTGTTCAATGGCTTCTTCCATGCCGTAGAAGTCATCTTTAAACGCTGGATACCGGGGAATAATGCGATTAGAAAAAATGCGGCTGAGGCGCGGTTCCAGTGCAGTATCGACCATTTCTGGTTCACCGATAGCCAGCAAAAGGCGTTCGGATGCAGAGGCATAACAGGAACGATCAGTCCGGCACATCTCCAAAAATTCCTGAAGTGCGTATTCCTCTTCCCTGGCTGCTTCATAACGGCGCTGATAATGATCAAAAATACCCATAGCGTTTCCCCCATACTGATATGAGTCCCTGTCCAATCGGGGCTACATGCATCTGTCTCATTTGTAAGCCTAGACGACATTTCGGCAAAGGTGTCAGAAAGTCTCAATAAATCCGGTAGTTGCTAACAAAAATGCCGTTGCGTCTGACGATAAAAAATATGCTCTCCAGTATTTCTATAGCTAATGTTGTGCCACCCGGGTGGATGAAAGTCAAAAATTTACACAAATAAAATGGCTTTTATTTCATACGCAACAAGTGTGATAAATGACCACAAAAAAGAGAGTTTTTGTTCAGATATAAAACAAAGCCACCGAATGGTGGCTTTGAAGTGGGGATTAATACGATGTCATTAATGGAAATCGTCAGATCTCGCATTTCTCCAGATGCCAGATTTGGCGCACATAATCTTCAATTGAGCGGTCAGAGTTGAATTTGCCCACTGATGCAGCATTGATGATCGCCATTTTGGCCCACGCCGCTTTATTTCGGTACAGCGTGTCGATTCGCTTATGTGCTTCATCATAGGCAGCAAAGTCAGCCAGAGTCAGATATGTATCGCCCCAGTCAAGCAACGCTTTTTTGATGGATTGCAGTTCGCCCGGATGCCCCGGAGTGAAATAGTCCGTATCCAGCCAGTCGAGAGCCGCCTTAATTTCCTGATTGGCGTAGTAATAATCCCAAGGGTTATAACCTCGCGCCTTCAGCTGTTTTACTTCATCGACAGTCAGACCAAAGATAACGCAATTTTCTTCACCCACCTCTTCGGCAATTTCGATATTGGCGCCATCCAACGTACCGATAGTGATTGCACCATTCAGCGCCAGTTTCATATTACCGGTGCCGGAGGCCTCGTAACCTGCAGTTGAAATTTGCTCAGAAACATCCGCCGCCGGGATCATCTTTTCAGCCAGACTGACGCGGTAATTAGGCATAAAGACCACTTTCAGTTTGCCTTTGATGCGTGAGTCGGCATTGATGCGTTCACCCACTTTGTTGATAGCGTAGATGATATCTTTAGCAACACGGTAGCCGGGTGCTGCCTTCGAGCCAAAAATAAATACGCGTGGATGCATCTCGTAATCCGGGTTCAGCAACAGACGGCGATACAGCACCATAATGTGCAGTAAGTTCAGTTGCTGACGTTTGTATTCATG
>SSEX01000113.1 GCA_008015085.1 Tolumonas sp.
ATATTTTCATTGCCTGCTGTGATGGCCTGAAAGGGTTTCCGGAAGCCATCGAAGCCGTCTATCCAAAGACGCAAATTCAGTTATGCATCGTCCATCAAATTCGTCATAGCCTGAAGTTTGTGAGCTGGAAAGAACGCAAAGCGGTAGCCACTGATTTACGGACCATCTATGCAGCAGCGACCTATCAGGAGGCTGAGCAAGCGCTGGAACAATTTGCATTGAACTGGGACAGCCAGCATCCACAAATCAGTCAATCATGGCGAAATAACTGGAGCCGGTTGAGTGTTTTCTTTGATTATCCGCCGGAGATCCGTAAAGTGATCTACACAACCAATGCGATTGAGTCATTAAATGCCAGTTTGCGGCAAGTGACAAAAACACGACGTTCATTCCCGAATGACGATGCGATCCTGAAATTGCTGTATCTGGCTTTACATCAGATAGCGAAGAAATGGACAATGCCGATAAGGGACTGGAAACCAGCCATGAAGCAATTCATTATTATGTATGGTGACCGCTTACCGCAGTAAGCAATAAACAGCCACTTACACAGAAAATTTTACAGACTCTCTCAAGTGTGGCATTACTGGCTATATCACTCTTCGCTTTGCTCCAAAATGAAGCAAAACTATCCGTTCTAATTGTATTAATACTGTAGTTAATTCGTGTTAATTATGTTAAAAAGCGAACTGTAAAAGCCGTCGGATTCAATTTTACCCCTTTGTTTTTTCTCTTAAAGCGCGGTTTTATGTTTCATATTTAAGAAAAGTCGCAATTTCTCTCTAATTTTATTTAATTTTGTGAAATAGCTAATCTTCTGGAATCTAATTCTGTTTTTTGTTGTTTCTCTGAATTTATCTTCCTTATAAGATAGATCGCTTATCTTGGCCCGAAGTGTGCTCTTCTGGTTATCAAATACAGTGTTTTTCGTTACTAGACTAGAGGTTGACGGATGTCCCTGCTGGAAGTCAGAAATTTAAGAATTGAATATCCCTCTCGTCATGGGGTGATGGCGGCAGTGAAAGATCTGTCATTCACGATTGAGAAAGGCGAAATCCTTGGCGTGGTCGGGGAATCCGGCGCGGGTAAGTCTACCATTGGTAATGCGGTGATTGATTTACTGAGTCCGCCGGGCCGGATCGCTCGCGGTGACGTCTTTCTGAATGGTGAAAAGATCTCTGGTTTGTCGCCAGATGCGATTCGTGAAATTCGTGGTGCCCGGATCGGTTTTATTTTTCAGGATCCAATGACGTCACTGAACCCGTTATTCACTGTTGAACAGCAGCTGGTTGAAACCATGCTGGCAAACACTGAATTAAAGCCGGATGAAGCCTATGAGAAAGCACTGGAGCTGATGGAAGCGGTTGGTATTCCTCAGCCTGAACTGCGTATCAAGCAATATCCGCATCAGTTCTCTGGTGGGATGCGTCAGCGCGTGGTGATTGCAATAGCGCTTTGCTGTGACCCTGATTTGATCATTGCTGGCGAACCTACAACGGCACTGGATGTGTCGATCCAGGATCAGATCCTGCAACTGATTAAAAAACTGTGTAAAGAACGTCAGGTCGGCTGCATGCTGGTAACCCATGATATGGGGGTTGTTGCGAATATTACCGATCGCGTGGCTGTGATGTATCGTGGTGAACTGGTCGAAATTGGCACCACAGCGCAGGTGTTGGGTGCACCTAACCATCCGTATACACAGAGTCTGATCTCTGCGGTACCTCGCTCTGATGTCAAACTGGTGCGTTTCCCGCTGGTTTCTTATATTGAGTCAGCAGAGCAGCCTGCTTCGATTGATTTGAAGACCCACTGGCTTGGTCAGCAGCAAGAACACCGTGAATACCAAGGTGCATTATTACAGGTTAAGAACGTCAGTCTGCGTTTTACCACGAAAGACTCTATTTTTCCGTCACGCCGTGAATATGTGCAGGCCAACAACCACGTTAGTTTTGAAATCAACGAAGGGGAAACCTTTGGTCTGGTCGGGGAGTCTGGTTCTGGGAAATCAACGATTGCCCGCGTGATCACAGGGTTGTATCCGCCGCACGAAGGTCAGATCATTTTTGAAGGGATCGATTTGACTGCACTGAAAACCGAAAAGGAGCGCCGTCCATTCCGCCGTGCGATGCAGATGGTGTTCCAGAATCCATATTCATCGCTGAACCCACGGATGAAGGTGGCCGATATTATTGCCGAGCCAATCCGTTTCCATAATCTGGCGGAAAATGAACGTCAGGTGCAGGAGATTGTCGGCGATCTGTTGGATCATGTTGGCCTTGGCCGGAAAGCGGGCGTGAAATATCCGCATGAATTCTCTGGTGGTCAGCGTCAGCGTATTTCGATTGCCCGTGCACTGGCGACACGTCCTCGTTTACTGATTTGTGATGAACCGACTTCCGCACTGGATGTATCTGTTCAGGCGCAGATCCTTAACCTGCTGAAAGATCTGCAGCAGGAACTCAAACTCACCATGCTGTTCATCAGTCACGATTTGCCGGTGATCCGCCAGATGTGTGACCGTATTGGTGTTATGCAAAAAGGAACTTTGCTGGAAGTGGCGAAAACAGAAGATCTGTTTGTGTCACCACAGCATGAGTACAGCCGTAAGCTGATTTCACTGATGCCGGAATTTAAAGGCATGAGCCGCGCTGGTTTGCAGATCGCGGATGAATTGGCAGCCGTGAATCAGTCTTCCAATTAATAAAACAGGGAGCTTTAGATGAAAACAGGAATAAGCAAAATCACCGCTTTGTTACTGGCTGCCGGCATCTCTATGCCGTTGTATGCTGCGGATGTCAAAGTTGCATTAGATGCAGATCCAGAATCACTGGATATCTACGAGCAGCTGTCAGGCGGTATTCTGCAATATGCACATATGTCTTTTGATCCGCTGGTGCGTTTTACCAAAGACATGAAATTTGAAGGCCGTCTGGCTGAATCATGGGAGCAGGTTGATGCTAAAACCGTGCGTTTCCATTTGCGTAAAGGCGTGAAATTCCATTCAGGTAATGATTTTACTGCTGATGATGTGGTGTGGACTTATAACCGCATTATGAAGTCAGAAGACTACAAAGGTCTGTTTGAAGTCTATGATGGCATGAAAAAAGTTGACGATTACACCGTTGATTTGGTTGCTAAAGTGCCATACCCACTGGTGCTGCAGAATGCGACTTATCTGTTCATCATGGACTCCAAGTTCTACACCGGCAAAACAGAAGATGGCAAAGCCAAAGATGAGATCGTAAAAGCGGCTAATACCTATGCGGCGAACCACGTATCTGGTACTGGTCCGTTCAAACTGGTTTCTCGTGAACAAGGCGTAAAACTGGAATTAGAACGAAACAAAGATTACTGGGATAAAAAATCACCGGGTAACGTTGATAAGCTGACAGTCGTACCAATCAAAGAAGATGCGACCCGCGTAGCTGCGCTGTTATCTGGTGATGTGGATATGATAGCACCGGTTGCACCAAATGATCAGAAACGTGTTCAGTCTGACTCTGATCTGCAGATGGTGACAGAAACCAGTAACCGTATTGTGATGTTTGAGCTGAACCAGAATGTGGTGCCACAGTTCAAAGATCAGCGTGTGCGTGAAGCGGTGAATCTGGCGGTAAACCAGAAAGGTATCGTCGACAAGATCATGAAGGGCTTCGCAACACCAGCAGGTCAGATGAGCCCTGAAGGTTATCTGGGTCATACACCGGATCTGGTTCCACAATATGATCTGAAAAAAGCGAAAGAGCTGATGAAAGCGGCTGGTCAGGAAAAAGGCTTCGAGATCACTATGATCGCGACCAACAACCGTTACATCAACGATGCCAAGATCGCGGAAGCAGTAGCTAACATGCTGTCTAAGATCAACATCAAAGTGACACTGAAAACCATGCCAAAAGCGCAATACTGGCCAGAATATGACAAGTGTGCGGCTGGTATGCAGTTGATCGGCTGGCAGTCTGACACTCAGGATTCAGGAAACTATTTTGAATATCTGGTTCAGACCAAAGATGTGAAAACCGGTAAAGGTCAGTATAACTGCGGCGGTTACTCTAATGCCGAAGTAGACAAGCTGATTGCTGAGTCTAACGGTGAAGTGGATGTTGCGAAACGTACCGCTATGCTGCAACAAATCGAAAAAATCCTGATTAAAGATGCAGCGTACCTGCCGCTGGAATGGCAGAACCTGTCCTGGGCGGCGAAAACCAAACTGGATATCAAACCAATCGTTAACGGTCTGGATTTCCCATACTACGGCGATCTGAAAGTTAAAGAGTAATAGTGACTAAGGCCGGTGGTTTCCCACCGGCTTGCTGTCTGTTTTTATTGATGCAAGGTCTTCGTGCATGCTGACTTTTTTGTTGAAACGATTGGCTCAGGCTGTCGTTGTAATGTTTGTAATTAGTCTGGTGGCGTTCGCTATTCAGAGTAATCTCGGTGATCCTTTGCGTGAAATGGTCGGACAGGGCGTGTCCGAAGCGCAGCGTGAAATTCTGCGTACTCAATTAGGATTGAATGATCCTTTCATGGTCAAGTATTCCCGTTTCCTGACCAATGCACTGCATGGTGATTGGGGAACCTCGTTTATTTTCAAAAAGCCGGCGCTGGATATTATTCTCGGCAAACTGGTAGCGACACTAGAGCTGGTGTTTGCAGCAACATTCTGGATCATCACGATCTCGATTCCGGCGGGTGTGTATTGCGCTATTAAACCGCGCAGTCTGGGTACAAAGCTCATCATGGGGATAAGTACCATCGGTATTTCCGTACCCGTGTTTCTGACCGCGATTCTGCTGATGTATGTCTTTTCTATTGAGCTTGGCTGGTTGCCGTCATATGGCCGTGGCGAAACAGTGAACCTGCTCGGCTGGGAATCAGGTCTTTTCACACTGGATGGTTTAAAGCATCTGCTGCTGCCTTCAGTTGCTTTGTCTTCTATCATGCTGCCGTTGTTTATTCGTCTGGTGCGGGCTGAAATGCTGGAGGCGCTGAGTGCAGAATATGTGAAATTTGCCTGGGCAAAAGGGCTGGATAAAAACAAGGTCTGGTTCCGCCATGCACTGAAAAATACCATGCTGCCAGTGATCACCGTGGGTGGTGTGCAGATCGGCTCGATGGTGGCTTATACGATTCTGACTGAAACCGTATTCCAGTGGCCGGGAACAGGCAGTCTGTTTTTGGAAGCTATTACTCGTGTGGATACGCCGCTGATCACCGCCTACGTTATTTTCGTTGGCCTGGTTTTTGTCGTTACCAATACCCTGGTCGATCTGCTGTATGGTTTGATCAACCCAACCGTCAAGCTGACGTCCAAGGGAGGCTAAGATGTCACAACAAGCAACCATGACCCGCTGGCAGCGCTTCCGGCAGTCAGATTTGGTTTATTATTTCCTGAAGGACAAGGTAGCGATGAGCTGCTTTGTTATCTTCGTATTGTATGTCGTACTGGCAACGCTGGCCCCCTGGCTGGCTCCGCATAATCCGTATGATCCCTCTACCTATGACATCATGGATGCAGAAATGCCACCATCATGGATGGAAGGAGGAGATGCTAATTTCCTGCTAGGAACTGACAATCAGGGCCGTGGTATTTTAAGTACCATTCTTTACGGTTCCCGCGTGTCGCTGATCATTGGTCTGTGTGCGGTTGCTTTACAACTGGTATTCGGGATTGTGATTGGTCTGGTTGCTGGCTATGCCGGTGGCCGGGTAGATAACCTGCTGATGCGTATGGCCGATATTCAACTCTCGTTTTCAACCATGATGGTCGCAATCATCGTCTCCGCTATTTTTCAGGCGATGCTGGGCGGCGAGTTCTATTCTCAGTATGCCATTCTCATGCTGGTGTTGATCATCGGGATTTCTGAATGGCCGCAATATGCCCGAACTGTGCGTGCTTCAGTGCTGTCAGAGAAGAAGAAAGAGTATGTGGAAGCGGCGCGGGTGATGGGCTTTAAAGCACCTCGTATCATGTTCCGCCATATTCTGCCGAACTGTCTGTCACCGATCCTGGTTATATCTACTGTGCAGGTCGCGAATGCGATTATGTCTGAAGCTGCGCTGTCGTTCCTTGGCTTGGGGATGCCAGTGGATAAACCCTCGCTGGGTTCATTGATCAGTATTGGTTTTAACTACATCTTCTCAGGATCATGGTGGATCACCGCCTTCCCTGGTATTTGTCTGGTTGTACTGGTACTGGTGATTAATCTGCTGGGCGACTGGCTGCGGGATGCTTTTAATCCGAAGATTTATAAAGGCTGATATCTGTAGATGTTTAGTAAAAAGGGATGCAATGTCAGCATCCCTTTTTTATCAATAATGAATCAGGCGATGATAGAACCCTGATCGTCTTTATTACTCTGCTCCGGCGGCAACTGGCTGATGCTCTGGATGGCAAAGCGGACGTACATCACCTCCAGCACAATAAACAGCACTCCAGCAAATGGTAGTGGCAGATTAAGAATGCCAATGACCATATCCAACAGCATGGCCGGTGTCAGTGCGACCGCACATACACGAACAAAAGAGTTATAACGCATGGTCACGCCTTGTTTTTTGGCTAACCACACAGCGATAAAGGCATAGGCCATAGCCTGTGTAAAACGCCAGAACCATGAAACAGCGATTAGCACGACATAAGCGAATGGCAATATGAATTTACCGGTTGTCGCCAGGAAGGTTTCGATCATTGAGCGATCAATGGTCATATCACCCAGCTCAGAGAACGAATAAGACTGTGTACTGACATCATTTTTACGGATCGAAATGCGATCAGCTGTGATCAGTACCGCCGCTGAAGTCTGGTCTAAATCGGTATATTGCCCGGTGGTATCAACCACAATAAATGGTTCAGTAGTGCCTTTATCGTTGATGATATAAGGGCGTTCTTCAGGTGTGGATGCCTGACCATTCTCAATAGTGAGTTCAGGAAGATCGTCCAGATACAGCGGTAGCTCCTCTTCAATAAATGAAGTATATCCTTCCCGGATCTGCATTGTGATTGGCAGAACGACAAGAGCGGAAACTATCAGCAGATACAAAGATCCAATCCCTTGCCACCGACGGGCAACTGACTGATATAAGGTCCGTGAAAAAAATGATAGCCAGAGCGCCTGCCACCATGGAAATTTATGCATAACCTGAAATCCCTGTGTTTCAAATGAGTTTTCTATACAGGTTCTAGCATACCAGTTTGTCTGTCAGAAATCAGGGTGACGCCTGTTAGTGGATTTTTGCATTTCGTATGAAAGTTAATATGGCGCAATATTTGTGATGTGCGTCATGTTAGACTTTGGCTCCCGTTGCCTGATGGTGGTGCCATGTCTGCGTTATTACATCAAATCTATCTCTCAACTCCGTTGTTTATTCTGGTATTTATTGGCTATGGCGTGATGCGCTGGGCGCACTGGCCGAAAGTCATATCGGAATCGCTTTCTCGTTTCGTATTTTCGCTGGCATTACCAGCTATGCTATTCCATTTGATGAGCGACTTTTCAAAATTACCACCGGTCGATGCGCGGCTTCTAATCGCTTTTTTTGGCGGTTGCCTGATCGTTTTTATACTGGCTCGTCTGATTGCCTGGAAAGTATTTAAACTGGATGGTGTTTCTCAATCGGTGTTCGCACTGGGCGGTATTTTTTCGAATAATTCCATGCTGGGGTTACCGCTGGCGAAGATGATGCTGGGTACGGCGGCATTACCGTCGGTTGCGTTAGTGCTGGTCTTTAACTCGCTGATCCTATGGACATTAGTTACTGTCTCTGTGGAGTTGGCGAAGCATGGTAGTTTCTCATTTCGTGGCTTTTTTAAAACGGTCAAAAGTGTACTAAAAAATCCCATTGTATTTGGCATTCTCACCGGTACGGCGTGGGGACTGACCGGCTGGAAACTGCCGCTGCTGATTGATAATACTGTCGGTATGATTAGTAGCTCCGCCGCCCCGATGGCCTTGATCTCGCTTGGAATGGGGCTGGCAGAATACGGTATTGGCGGTAACTGGGGGCAATCAATCAGTGTCTGCATACTAAAATTGATTGGTCATCCTCTGGCTGCATGGGCTATAGCCCGACTGATAGGGTTACCATCAATGGAGACTCAGGCCATTGTATTGCTGGCATCAATTGCAACAGGTGTGAACGTCTATCTAATGGCCCGGCAGTTCAAAACAATGGAAGGTGTCATGGCAACCAGCTTATTGCTTTCCACCGTGCTGGCGGCCGTGACTACACCGTTATGTGTGTTGTTTTCCGGTTAATTACTCACGGGTGCTGGTTTTATTTCTGTAGTGACAGGTTCTGGTTTTTTCTCCGGAACCTTTGCTTTTTCTGTCTTATCATCTGCCTCAGATTCAACAATGTTTGCAGCAAACAAAATGCAAAGAGCCAGACAGGCAACAAGGTTACACCCGTAGACAGGCATCGGGATGGACGAAGGTTGGAATGTCCATAACGAACTAACGCCACTTTGGAAATGCACCGCAGGAGAAACGAGCAGATTGATATAGATCCCTGAGGCGATCCAAATATTTATCTTATGAAATGTCACAAGCGGAATTTGAATAAGCTGAAGTATTTTTGAACTTATCAGTCCTCGATAATCGACTTCCAGCAGCCATACGCCTGCAATGATAGAAAAAGAATAAACGAGCGCAGCTACCAGACTGGGAGAAAGCGCCTCGATACTAAAATGTGCGGGTATAGCATGCACCGCATTAATTAGCCCTGAGATACCACCGTAGATTTCTGAAATACCAACCAGCCGAATCCAGTTATGATGCATTTAATTATCCCTTTCATAGTTATAGTTCCTGTAATGGCATGAATGATTTTATTGGGGACTCATTAGTAATCAAACGTAATTTCCTAATTTGTGGTGCTCCTCAAATGAAAACTTATTTTGTTGTATGCAGAACATTAATCCGCTGCTGTTCCGTAGCAATTTCAGGGAAAATAGTGGTTCAACGAGATTGATCTGTTTGCTAACTTCTAAACGTATAGAAAGCCTGATGACTTTTACTTAAAGGATAAAAACCATGTCTGACGTTACCATTTACCATAATCCGAAATGCGGCACCTCCCGTAACACGCTGGAAATGATCCGCAACGCAGGTATTGAGCCGGAAGTGATCCTTTATCTGGAAACCCCGCCAAGCCGTGAAACACTGGTCAAACTGATCGCAGATATGGGGATCAGTGTTCGTGAAACACTACGCCAGAAATGTGACCCGTATACCGAGCTGGGGCTGGATGACCCGAAATGGACAGATGACCAATTGCTGGATTTTATGATGCAGCATCCGATCCTGATCAACCGCCCGATTGTGGTCACAGAATTAGGGACTAAATTATGCCGTCCATCTGAGTTAGTACTGGATATTCTGCCTGCGGCGCAGAAAGGTGCATTTACGAAAGAAGATGGTGAAAAGGTCGTGGATGCGGATGGCAAGCGTCTGATCTGATAAAAACTAAGGCTCCGAAGAAGGAGCCTTAAGTTAATCAGGTAATCCTGAAAATCAGATCATTTACGCCATAAAAGCCCGGATCTGTTGTTCAATTCCAGTACTGTCCAGTTTGAGGTCGTGGTAGATCTCTTCCTGTGAGCCTTGTTCGATAAAGCGATCCGGCAGGCCGATATTCAGTACTGGTTTCAGGATGCGTTGTGTCATCATCCACTCATTGACTGCTGAACCCGCGCCGCCCTGAATAGCATTCTCTTCAATAGTCACCAACACATCATGCTGCGGAGCAATTGCTTTTAGCAGCTCAGTGTCCAGTGGTTTTACAAACCGCATATCAACCAGTGTAGCATCCAGTTTTTCAGCCACTGATTTTGCCTGATGCAGTAAGGTTCCGAAGCATAACAGAGCGATGCCTTGCCCCTGACGGACAATCCGACCTTTACCAACTGGCAGGGTTGTGAGTTCCGCGCTGATTTTTGCGCCACAACCCGATCCACGAGGATAGCGAACCGCTGCCGGATGATTCAGCTGGTAACCGGTAGATAGCATCATGCGACATTCGTTTTCATCCGATGGAGTCATGATCACCATATTCGGAATGGTACGCAGGAAACTGATATCGAAAGCTCCCTGATGCGTAGGACCATCTGCACCGACTAAACCAGCCCGGTCAATAGCGAACAACACAGGCAAATCCTGAATTGCGACATCATGAATGATTTGGTCATAAGCCCGTTGCATAAAGCTGGAGTAGATGGCTACAACCGGCTTCATGCCTTCAATTGCTAAACCAGCCGCGAAAGTGACGGCATGTTGTTCTGC
>SSEX01000032.1 GCA_008015085.1 Tolumonas sp.
CGGCAGCTTCATACCCAATTCACTTAAAATCAGGCCCAGAACCATCACTACCGC
Source organism: Tolumonas sp. (assembly GCA_008015085.1). Taxonomy (GTDB): domain Bacteria; phylum Pseudomonadota; class Gammaproteobacteria; order Enterobacterales; family Aeromonadaceae; genus Tolumonas. Next base: position 55 of record SSEX01000032.1, read on the forward strand.
AAAACCCCCAATCAAATCATTTGGCAGATTTCCGGTTTTGGCCGCCATTAAAACAATCAAAGATAAAACCAGATAGACCGGTAACGCAATTACCCCGACTTTGATATCCATTAATTTAGCGAATAAACCAGGTTCTTTTATTTGCCCGGTATTCTCAATTGCAGATGACGGTGTCATTTCGCTCATCTTAGTTGCTCCTTAGCAGTGTGGTTGCAATTTATTTTTTCTTTTGTAGCAACAAGACTAATAAGGTTTTTCACCAGTTAATATTTAACGAAATTAATGTGCTGATTATGAAATTAAAGTAAGCAGACAATATTTAATTTGTTGTGATAAAAGTATTTTTCGCAGTGAATTAATGGCGCTTGTCTGTGACCGGGATAACGATTTTCTGCTTTTATTTGCTGACATTGTGGCAACCCTCAAATGTCTCTCCGTTTTATCATGACGGTTTACGATCCAGCGTAATAACGCTAAAGTGAAGTAATTCACTCTCATTAGTGACTCAGCAAGAGGACAGTATGTACACATTGTTCTATGCACCTACCCCGAACGGCAAAAAGATTACCCTGATGCTGGAAGCACTGAATGTGCCTTATCAGGTCATTCCGATTAATATCCGCAAAGGGGATCAATTTCTGCCCAGCTTTCTGGCTATCTCCCCGAATAACCGGATTCCAGCCTTGATCGATCATGAAACCGGCGTTGAGATTTTCGAATCCGGCGCCATTTTGACCTATCTGGCAGAAAAGCACGGGCAATTCCTGCCTGCGGCTGGTCCGGAGCGTTATGTTGTATTGCAATGGCTGCACTGGCAAATCGGCGGACTTGGCCCGATGGCGGGACAAAATCACCATTTCAATCATTACGCACCGGAAATAGTCCCTTATGGTATTAAACGTTATACCGAGGAGACAGCCCGTTTATATGGGGTACTGAATAAGCAGCTGGCAGGTAAAAACTATATTGCCGGAGATGAATATAGTATTGCGGATATGGCAATTTATCCGTGGATCATCCTGTATGAACATCAGAAGCAAGATATCCATCAGTTTCCGCACATTGTCCGTTATCTGCAAACCATGGCTTTGCGCGATGATGTCCAGCGAGGTATGCATAAATACACCGATTTTGACTGGGAAACCTGCCTGACAGAGACACAACTGCAGGAGTTGATCACCCAGCAGCAAAAAATAGGATAAACACAGACTGACCTAAACCAATGGCTGGTTTTATCTCTAGATTTCAGTGAGTTTGGCAGAGGTAACAACCGGCCAGTGCATTCGAAGCAAAGCATCGATACGCTCAGCCCTGGCATACAGCCAGCCCTGATGTCGCCAGACTCCATGCCGCACCAGCCATTCTGCCTGTTCCGGCGTCTCAACCCCTTCGGCAATCATTTCAATATCCAGATTCTGTGACAGCAGAATAATGGCTTCAAGCACCGGTGCATTCACAGCACTAGTACCTATCGTTGCCACAAATGAACGATCAATTTTCAGTAACGATACTGGCAGCGATTGCAGATATCCGAGACTGGAATACCCCGTACCGAAGTCATCAATCGCAATAGAGAACTGCTGCTGACGCAGCTTATGCAGCGTAGTCAGCAGAACCGGATCTTCATGAGCCATGATCTCCGACTCCGTGATCTCGACATTCAATCCTGGCAGCGCAGCCTTGTATGCCAGCAACTGAGTAATAAACGTCGCAGAGCTCAGATGCTGAGCTCCAATATTAAGCGAAATATGTAGTTTCGGATAAAGACGCAGCAACGGCGCCATCTCTCTTTCCACATTCGCCAGCTGCTGGATGGTGAGCGGCACAATAACCCCTGTGCTTTCCGCCATGGGAATAAACTCTGCCGGATTAATTAAACCAGCGACCGGATGCTGCCAGCGCAGCAACACTTCAACCCCAGACAACGAGCCATCACGAGCATCGACTATTGGCTGATAAACATTAAAGAACTGTTTTTGGTTCATGGCCATCACCAATTGCCGTTTAGGATCTGAAGCCCGTAATTTCAGAAACACAAATAACAGTGTCAGTAACGCCTGCAAAATCAGCAACAGCAGCCACCACTGCCAGCCGGGCATATAAATTCCGTGATACAGCTGATCAGAATCAACGCTAATCATCAGCACCAACTGTGGCAAAGATCGCAGAGGTTTTGCATACCAGAACTGTTTATGCAGATTATCTCCCCGCCCTTCCAGCATTTTTACCTGAGCCATAGGAAACAATGGACGATCAAGATTCAGTGGTAGCGAATACTTTCCTTTCAATACAACCGGTACACCAGTTTTGGCATCCACCAATCCCAGAAACTGGTAATCATCGATTAAACTGAGTATGGCATCACGCAGAGAAACCATTGGCAGAAAGGCCGCATTCTCGTAGCCATCTTTCGCCCGGCGAGCAATATAGATCCCCACCTGATTTTGCAGGCTATCCATCGCAGAAGTGCGGATATGAATTTTAGACTCACCGGAATTCCATCTGATCTCTTCTGCTGGCACAACGGCTGTTTGCCAGCTGGAACAAATCAGCTCGCCAGAAGGAGAAAACAGTGAGAATTCACTGACCTGTGATAACCCGGCGTGATAAAAGTAGAATTTACGCTGCACGTAAGGCGAGCAATCCCGCGGTAATGATTCCATTTCTATCAATGCCGTCACGATATTCAGCACCGATTGCTCAAAAGAGCGGGCAATCTGATCAACCTGCAACCGGATATCGTTTTGCCGCTGCTCTTTCGCCTCCATCAACATCGCCGGATATGCAAAACACAGCAACAGAAGCAGCACCAGCGTTGCTGAGATAAATGGAGATATAAGCCGTTGCAGCCTGGGCTTCCATTTCATGTGCATTTATCCGGGTAGTGATAACGACTCTAAAAGCATAATCAGAATTTCGCCTTTATGAGAACTTTTCCGTTCATACACAAGGGGCATATCCGGCTCTTGGTAAATAAAGATACTGCTGCAGAAACTCATCAAATGACAAATGATCGTTGGCTTCCAGCTCAGTCTGTTTTTGTAAAGAAGCCTGCGCTTCATCCACGAAATAATTCGCTTCCCAGTATTGCAGCGGGGCATTCATCAATTGCTGATGGAACAACTCAGCCTGCTGACGACCGAACTCATTACAGTCAAGATTTCTCGGTAACAGATGCGATAATAACTGCGCCGATAACGTCTTATCAGGATCCCGCAATTTTTCCCGCTGCGCCTGTAACGCCAGCTGGTAGTGAACCCGTCCGTAAGCCCGGTCAAGCAGTTGAGCGACCTGTGACATTTCGTCCATTAACTGCTCTCCCCATACATCTAATGGCAATTCACCAGTATCTGTCTGCAAGTGTAAACCTGGACGCCGCCCTTCCAGTGCAACTGCACTGATGTTATGTCGGTTACGATCAATCTCAGAGGCATCCAATACCGGCGATGGCCGCAATAAACACCAGACCAGAAACAGATCCAGAAAACGCAGTTGCTGCATTTCAACACCAAATGGTGTGAACGGGTTGATATCCAGCGTGCGCAGCTCAATGTAATCAATGCCGCGGCGCTCCAGCGCTACCAGTGCACGCTCACCTGTGCGGGGTGTGCGTTTCGGGCGGATCGGCGCATACAGTTCATTTTCCAGCTGCAAGACCCGATCATTCAGCTGGCGGTAGTCATTGTCCACCTTCACGCCGAGCGCAGCAAAACTGTCATCGCGGGTATCCAGTGCCCGGCGCACTGACGCCAGATAATCATGCAGGCTATGATGCGATATATTCAGGCTGGCCTGAGATTTATTGGTATACCCCAGATCGGACAGCCGCAGAGATGTCGCGTATGGTAAATACAACGAGCCATTACCCAGTTTTTCAAACGGTAGTTTGCTCTCTTTACCCTGCAGAAAAGAACTGCATAACGCTGGTGAGGCACCAAACAGATAAGGGATCAACCAGCCAAACCGATAAACGTTGCGGATCAGTCCCATGTAGCTGTCGGAAATCAGTTTGCACTGACAACATTCCGGGCTCTGCAATTGCTGCCATTCGCTCCAGAAACTGTCCGGCATTGAAAAATTAAAATGAACGCCCGCAATTACCTGCATCGTACTGCCATAACGATGATGCAGCCCTTGTCGGTACAGGGTTTTCATCCGCCCCAGATTGGAATGGCCATATTGTGCCAGCCGGATAGTTTCTTCATTACCAATAACACAAGGCATCGACAGCGGCCATAAACGCTCCTCACCAATATGCTGCATGGTAAAGCGATGAATATCACCCAGCTGCGCCATCAGCACATCCAGCGAGTCTGACACCGGGGTAATAAACTCCATCAGACTCTCAGAATAATCTGTCGTGATATTGGAATGCGTCAGGGCCGAACCCAGCTGATGAGGATGATCGAGAGGAGATAAACGTCCTTCCGGTGTGATGCGCAACGATTCGCGCTCAATACCCCGCCTGATCCCCCGTACAGCAAATACCCTTTCCGGCGCACTTAACTGTTCGATAATTTCAGGCAAAGAAGACGGCAACGACATAGAAAACCTCTCAAGCAGGCAATGACACTAAGGCATAAATCCATAATCATGTCATAGAGATACATGAAATGTCTGCTGAGCATAGCGCGCTGAGAGGAATTCGTCACGTTGATCTGAAAAGCATATGTTGTGCCTTTTGAATACAAGCCATTCGTTAGGAAAGGAGAGAGTGTAAAAAAGTTTGTGTAAGTGGCATTCTGAACAACCTGTTAAAAGGAAACTGGAATGCCAATTACCGACCAAATCCTCGATCAGCTTCTTGCTGATTGTAAATCCCCTGAAGACCTGATGGGGGAGCAAGGTTTACTCCGCCAGTTGACTAAAAAGCTGGCTGAGCGTGCTTTAGAAGCCGAGATGGAACATCATCTTGGTTATCCCAAAAACTCGCCTTCAGGTAAAAATACCGGTAATTCCCGCAATGGGAAAACGGCTAAAACCGTTCGCTCTGTTCATGGTGAACTTGAGCTGGAAATCCCCCGTGACCGGAATAGTTCTTTTGAACCTCAGTTAGTGAAAAAGGGCGAAAAGCAGCTGGCTGGTTTCGATGACCGTATTCTCTCGCTTTATGCCAGAGGCATGTCTACCCGGGATATTCAGGCCCATTTTGAAGAAGCTTATGGCGTTGAGGTTTCCCCGACATTTATTTCCCAAGTGACCAATGCCGTTCTGGATGAAGTCAAAGCCTGGCAGCAACGGCCGCTCGCTGCGGTTTACCCGATTGTCTATCTTGATTGTTTAGTTGTTCGTAGCCGCGATTCGGGTGTCATACAAAACAAAGCCGTCTATCTGGCTCTGGGCGTGAACACCGAGGGCGAGAAAGAATTACTGGGGTTATGGCTGGCGCAAAATGAAGGCGCCAAGTTTTGGCTCAGCGTCATGAACGAGCTGAAAAACCGTGGAGTTAGCGATATTTTCATTGCCTGCTGTGATGGCCTGAAAGGGTTTCCGGAAGCCATCGAAGCCGTCTATCCAAAGACGCAAATTCAGTTATGCATCGTCCATCAAATTCGTCATAGCCTGAAGTTTGTGAGCTGGAAAGAACGCAAAGCGGTAGCCGCTGATTTACGGACCATCTATGCAGCAGCGACCTATCAGGAGGCTGAGCAAGCGCTGGAACAATTTGCATTGAACTGGGACAGCCAGCATCCACAAATCAGTCAATCATGGCGAAATAACTGGAGCCGGTTGAGCGTCTTCTTTGATTATCCGCCAGAGATCCGTAAAGTGATCTACACAACCAATGCGATTGAGTCATTAAATGCCAGCTTGCGGCAAGTGACGAAAACACGGCGTTCGTTCCCGAACGATGATGCGATCATGAAATTGCTGTATCTGGCTTTACATCAGATAGCGAAGAAATGGACAATGCCGATACGGGATTGGAAACCCGCCATGAAGCAATTCATTATCATGTATGGTGACCGTTTACCGCAGTAATCAATAAACAGCCACTTACACAGAAAATTTTACAGACTCGGTTCCGAATCAGATAACTAGCCATAGTTGTGACACCAGCTAATCCAAGACTCCAGAAACGAAAAAAGCCTATGATAATTCATAGGCTTTCTTACTAGAAGATTGACGTTTCAGCCATAAGTTGACATAGGTGAGTTATATAC
>SSEX01000036.1 GCA_008015085.1 Tolumonas sp.
GCACTCAGTAACCGTGCGGTTGACGTTGCCTTGAAGCCCTGATCGATCCGCCATGCCAGATGGTTATGCAGCAACAAAGTATCCAGCGTCAGATAAGATGATCCCTTGCTATCCAGCCATTCATTCAGCTTGTACAAATCTGTACGGTAAGAAGAAACCGTATTGTCTGACAAACCCCGTTCCAGCAAGAGCATATCCAGAAATTGTTCGATGAGCGGGTTATCTTGTTTCATTATTAATTCATTACCTTATTGGCGATCCGCTTCTGCTTTTGTAACATGAAAGCAACATCGTTGTCCGGACATCATCATGCAAATTGGCTTATTCTATGGTTCCAGCACCTGCTACACTGAAATGGTAGCAGAAAAAATCCAGTCAATTCTCGGTTCAGATCTGATCACGTTACATAACTTAGTTGATACGCCTGTCAGCAAAATGACAGATTATTCCATTCTGTTTCTGGGTATTCCGACCTGGGACTTTGGTGAACTACAGACTGACTGGGGAAATAGCTGGGATGCCATCGATCAGGTTGATCTGAACGGAAAAATCGTGGCACTGTTCGGGCTGGGCGATCAGGGAACTTATGGCGAGTGGTTTCTGGATGCGATGGGGTTATTGCACGATAAACTGCTGGCCAAAGGTTGTCAGATCGTGGGCTACTGGCCAAATGAAGGCTATGAATTTGAAGCTTCCAAAGCACTGGTGGATGAAGGTCGTTACTTTGTCGGTCTGGCGCTGGATGAAGTTACCCAATACGACCAGACCGATGAACGCCTGAACAAGTGGCTGCCACAGGTGCTGGAAGAGATCGCGCAGCTTTAAGCAGACATACGCAGATAGAATTCATCTGCCAGTGCGATAAATTCAGAGGAGTAGCGATTGTCGGTTTCCCGCAGACAAAGCTGCTCCTCTTGCGTTTCTACTGGTTTACGACTCAGCAATAGCAATACCAGATTTGGCGTTTTCCCTCGTTTGGTTTCCACCAGACAGCGTCGCTGTAAATACCAACCGCTTCCGATTGCCAAAGCAACCATTTCATCCCCTCGCCCAACCGGCAACACCAGCGCCAGTTTGCCAAACAGAGTCAGCAGTCGTTCTGCACTTTCCAGCAACGCAGCCTGATCCAGCTCCCCCGTATGTCGCGCCAGCTGGCGGGAGGCATCAGGTAACGTCTGTCCATGTTCAAAGTACGGCGGATTACTGACGATCAAATCATAATGGGGAGCCTGAAATGTGCGGATGTCATGCCGGATCACCCGCACCCGTTCACGCCATGGTGAAGCATTCACATTCTCTTCTGCCTGTTTGACAGCCTCTTTATCCAGCTCGACCGCATCAATCTGCACTTGTCGCATGGTTCGTTGTGCCAGCATCAGCGCCAGAATGCCAGTGCCCGTCCCGATATCCAGAATACGTTTTGCACCTGCTACCGGCGTCCAGCTTCCCAGCACAATACTGTCGGTTCCGACCTTCATCGCACAGCGATCCTGTTCGATATGAAACTGTTTAAAAGTAAAACTATGACCGCCCATAAAAACCTTTCTTCTATACCCTGCCCACTTGAAATTACAGCGGCGTTGGCTATGTTCATTCGCCCCAATCACATAGTTTATCTATGCTCATGGGGTCTCATTCACTTGCCGCCTACCTGCAACTCCAAGTTGTTGGGTATACTGAATTACCGGCAATACTAAAATAGCAGCGAATTTTACTGCATACTTGCCTATAATGTGCGCCCTCATTTGTAAGTCAGGAAGTCGTTTATGTCTTTTGAATCCTTAGAATTGGATCCCGTTCTGCTACAAGCCGTAGAAGAGTTGGGTTTCTCACGCCCGACCACCATTCAAACACAGGTGATCCCAGTGGCGATGGAAGGACGGGACATTATGGCTTCCGCGCCAACCGGCACCGGTAAAACTGCCGCCTTCTTGCTGCCGATAATGCAGCATATGATTGACTTCCCGCGTCGCAGACCTGGCCCAGCCCGGGCGTTGATCCTGACACCGACCCGTGAACTGGCACTGCAGATCACCGAGCAGGCCGAAGCACTAGCAACGTACACTCATCTGAAAGTTGCCAGCATCATCGGTGGTGTCGCCGAAGAAACTCAGCTGCCGGCTTTAGAAAAAACCGTTGATATCGTCATCGCCACACCGGGTCGTCTGATGCAATACATTGAAGACGAGCGCTTTGACAGCCGGGATATCGAAGTGCTGGTGCTGGATGAAGCAGACCGAATGCTGGACATGGGCTTTATCGGTGATGTTGATCGTATTGCCGCTGAAGCACGCTGGCGCAAACAGACCATGCTGTTCTCCGCTACGCTGGAAGGCGCTGGTCTGAAGAGCTTTTCTGAAGACTTACTGAAAGATCCGGCTGAATTCTTTGCTGAACCGCCGCGCAGCGAACGTAAAAAGATCCAGCAGCTGGTCTATTTTGCTGATACAGCCGAACACAAGTTCAAAATCCTGAAACATCTTCTGCAGCAAGAAGAAGTACAGCGCAGCATCGTCTTCGTTAAAACCCGCGAACGTCTGGCTGAACTGGTCAGCCAGTTGCAAGGCTGTGGTATCGACTGCTCATGGCTGCGAGGTGAAATGGAGCAGGAAAAACGTATCGAAGCTCTGCACCGCTTCCGTTCTGGTAAAGTCACCATTCTGGTGGCGACTGACGTTGCTGCACGTGGTATCGACCTGCCTGACGTTAGCCACGTATTCAACTATGACATGCCACGTTCAGCTGATACCTACGTCCATCGTATTGGCCGTACAGGCCGAGCCGGTAAGAAAGGTTGCGCCATCAATCTGGTTGAAGCACACGATGTTGGCATGATGGAGCGTGTAGAACGTTACACTGAAGAGAAAATGATGCGCCGCGTAGTAGATAGCCTGCGCCCGCAGCATAAGATCAGCAAAGTTGCCACGAAGAAAAAAGAGAAAAAGGACGAAGATAAAAAAGCGGATAAGAAACCAAAAGAGAAAATCCGCCATCGCGTCACAAAGAACAAAGGCAAGCCAGACTGGGCGAAAAAACACGCAGAGAAAGCCGCTAAAGCAGCAAAAAATACTACTGAATAATCTGCGCCTGATCCGCCTGTTTCAACAGGCGGATCGCATTCCTCACGTTAAACAACCCCTTCCGGGCGACGAAACACCAGCTTATTTTCCGTTGATAGTTCAGCACAAAAAGCGTAACCGCCAACATCAAAATCTAATAACTGCTCAGGCTTCGTCAGCCGACTTTTCACCAGATATCGCGCCATCAGACCACGGGCTTTTTTCGCATAAAAACTGATGATCTTATATTTGCCGTTTTTCTCATCCTGAAAGACCGGAGTGACGATCCTTCCGGCCAGTTTTTTTACATTGACTGCTTTAAAATACTCATCCGAAGCCAGGTTCAGCAAGATGTCATCGCCTTGTTCGGCTAAAGCCTTATTCAGATGATCGGTAATAATATCGCCCCAAAAGGCATAAAGATCCTTACCGCGGGAATTGCTCAGCTTTGTTCCCATTTCCAGTCGGTATGGCTGCAACAAATCTAACGGTCGCAGCACACCATAAAGCCCGGAAAGGATCCGGATATGTTGCTGTGCTGTATCCAGATCCACATCATCAAAATCCTGCTCTGACAGACCGGAATAAACATCACCATCGAATGCCAACAGAGCCGGACGCGCATTTTCAGGTGTCGATACAGCTTGCCACTGGGCATAACGGGCTACGTTAAGACCTGCAAGTTTGTCACTCAGACTCATCAAAGATGCAATGTCAGCTGGTGAAAACTGCCGCAGTTGTTCAATCAGCAGCGCCGACTGATCCATCAATAGAGGCTCAGAAAAACGGGTCGTTGTGAGCGAAGATTCATAATCCAGCGATTTGGCAGGTGACAGCACAGCCAGCATAAACACCTCAATAAAAAAGGATGAAGCAGTAACTTGTTATCAACATGTTACCATTTCATCCTTGGTTTTACCGCCTATCAATGCAATAGGCTGTCATAACAGAATATCGGGTTACCCCACTGTCACATTGTCCAGCCGGCCGGAATCAAAATTACCGCCGGTTGCCATTTTGATCATCATCCGGACTTCGTTGCTTGAATCAGCATAGGCCAGAGCCTCATCAAAACCGATGATCCCTTGCTGATAAAGCTCAAACAGTGATTGGTCAAAGGTAGCCATGCCTAATTCCCGCGAACGGGACATCGTCTCTTTCAGGCGATGCACTTCACCTTTACGAATAATATCGCTGATAAGCGGAGAATTAAGCATGATTTCAAAAGCCGCACGACGTCCCCGGCCATCAAGCGTTGGCACAAGTTGCTGAGCAATAATAGCTTTTAAGTTAAATGCCAAATCATACATGAGCAAACGATGCTTTGATGGCGGCACCAGGTGAAGAATACGTTCGATGGCCTGGTTAGCATTGTTCGCATGTAGCGTCGCCATACAAAGGTGACCTGTTTCTGCAAACGACAAGGCAAAATCCATCGTTTCTTCCGAACGAATTTCACCAATCAGGATCACATCCGGAGCCTGACGCAGTGCACTTTTCAAACCGTCATCAAATGACAATGTGTCTGTTCCGACCTCACGTTGTGTGATCAGGCAATGATCATGCTGGTGCACAAACTCAACCGGGTCTTCAATTGTCAGGATATGATCGTTAGCATGCCGGTTACGATAACCGATCATAGCCGCCTGAGTGGTTGATTTACCTGCCCCAGTCGCTCCGACGAAAAGAATCAGGCCGCGTTTTGCCATCGACAGTTCTTTAACTGACATAGGCAAATACAACTCTTCACAAGTCGGGATCACGGTTTCAATGCGACGAATTGAACATCCGGGAAAATCCTGTTGCCAGAATGCACTGACACGAAAACGGCCTAATCCCGGACATGTTATTGCGAAGTTCGCCTCTCTCGATTCAACATATGTCTGAAAACGTTCATCAGTCATTGTCTGGCGAACCATAGACAACGCTTCATTTTCATCCAGACATTGATCACCAAGGCGACGCATCTTACCGTTAACTTTGATGGAAGGCTGAATTCCGACAGAAATAAATAAGTCAGAACCCTTCTCCTCCACCAAAACACCTAAAAAATGGGCTAAATCCATAGTCTTATCCTCAGACAATAGAGTTAGGATCGACGGCCTTCGCCTTCGCATCCTGCACTGAAATCAAGCCACGGGAAACCAGGTTTTTTAAGCAATAGTCCATGGTTTGCATGCCATGAACCATTCCGGTCTGAATCACTGAGTACATCTGAGCAACCTTATCTTCACGGATCAGGTTACGGATCGCGGGAATACCAATCATGATTTCGTGAGCCGCAATACGGCCACCACCGTTCTTTTTCATCAATGTCTGAGAAATAACCGCCCGCATTGATTCTGACAGCATTGAACGCACCATTGATTTTTCTTCACCGGGGAATACGTCAATAATACGGTCGATTGTCTTGGCTGCAGAGGTGGTGTGCAGTGTCCCGAAAACCAGGTGACCTGTTTCTGCCGCTGTTAATGCCAGACGGATGGTTTCCAGGTCACGCATTTCACCTACCAGAATAATGTCCGGATCTTCACGTAATGCCGACCGCAGTGCTGCGTTAAAACTTTTCGTATCCCGGAACACTTCACGCTGGTTCACCAGACACTGCTTACTCTGATGAACAAACTCGATAGGATCTTCAATCGTCAGAATATGGTGATTATAGTTATCATTAATATAATCAATCATGGCTGCCAGCGTAGTGGATTTACCTGAACCGGTTGGCCCCGTCACCAGCACCAGTCCACGCGGGTTTTCTGCAATATCTCTGAAAATAGCAGGAGCACCCAACTCCTCCAGCGTCAAAACCCGGCTTGGAATCGTACGGAAAGCAGCTGCAACACCCCGGCTCTGGTTAAATGCGTTTACACGAAAACGCGCCAGATTCGGAATTTCAAACGAAAAGTCGACTTCCAAATCTTCTTCAAACACCTTACGCTGATGGTCGTTCATGATGTCATACACCAGACTGTGCACCTGACGATGTTCCAGCGGCGGCACATTGATACGACGAACATCACCATCAACACGAATCATTGGGGGTAACCCGGCAGAAAGATGCAGATCCGATGCATTATGTTTTACACTAAAAGCCAATAATTCGGTTATATCCATTTATTAATCCCACTCCCACAAAAACTGAAACAATGAATGATATCGAATCTCGCTTACTTGCAATAAAAGAACAGATCGCATCACATGCGCGTCAAACCGGACGTCAACCTGAGCAGATTAAACTACTCGCCGTCAGCAAGACCAAACCGGCTGAGGCCATTCAGGCCGCCTATCAGGCAGGACAACGTCTGTTTGGTGAATCTTACGTGCAAGAAGCTGTCACCAAAGTTCAATACCTTAAAAACATTCCTGACTATGCAGATATTGAGTGGCACTTTATCGGCCCTCTTCAATCTAACAAAACCCTACTGGTCGCCGAAAATTTTGACTGGATACCCAGCATTGAGCGGGAAAAAATAGCGCAACGACTCAATGAACAACGTCCAGCTCACCTTCCGGCACTGAATATTTGTATTCAGGTTAATATTAGCGGAGAACAGACCAAATCGGGTATTACTGCTGATGAAGTTTTTGGCCTGGCTGGCATAATCAGCAATTTTCCGCGATTAAAACTACGCGGATTAATGACTATTGCAGAAAATACTGATGACCTGAATATAGTTCGTGATAATTTCCTGCAGATGCAGGAGCTCTATAACCGACTGAAAAATCAGTACCCGTCAGTAGATACGCTTTCGATGGGAATGACAGATGATATGGCCGTCGCAATTGAATGCGGCAGTACTATGGTACGGATCGGAACCGCCATTTTCGGCAGCAGAGAATATAAGTAGGAATCATGGAACAGAGAAATATCGCTTTTATCGGTGCAGGTAACATGGCTCGCAGCCTGATCAGTGGCCTGCTGAATTCCGGATTTCCCGGCAGCAAAATCCACGCAACCGATATTGATGCTGAAAAAGCACAGCAACTCGGCGCTGAATTTGGTATCACCGGCAGTACTAATAATGTCGCAGCGGTTCAGGGCGCGGATGTTATCGTGCTGGCAGTGAAACCTCAGTTTATGGCGGACATGCTGAACCAGCTAACCCCGGCAATCGGTAGTTTCGCTGGTAAACTGATCATCTCGATTGCCGCAGGCATCAGCGTAGCCCGACTGCAAAATCTGCTAAACGGTCATCAGAATATTGTCCGTTGCATGCCAAATACACCATCACTGATTGGTATCGGTATGACAGGTTTATTTGCCTCTGAATCAGTCAGTACCGCAGATCGTCAGTTCGCACAGGATATGTTGCAGGCCGTTGGTAAAACTGTCTGGGTTGATACTGAAGCCGCAATCAATGGCGTCACCGCTGCATCTGGCAGTGGTCCGGCCTACTTTTTCCTCTTCATGCAATATATGGTCGAAGAGGCTCAGCGGATGGGATTCTCTGAAGAAACGGCCCGGCGACTGGTACAGGAAACGGCCTTAGGCGCCGCACAAATGGTCATAGCGAATCCGGACACAACACTGGCTACACTGCGAGCCCAAGTCACGTCCAAGGGCGGTACTACGGCTGCAGCAATCAATGCTTTTGAAGAAGGTAAACTGGCTAACTTAGTCAGCACAGCTATGCAAGCAGCTCAGCACCGTGCTGAAGAAATGGAAAAACTGTTTTAAGGATCTTCATGAATACACTGTTTTTTGTGCTGGATACCGTATTCAGCATCTATCTGATGATTGTACTACTCCGCTTCTGGCTGCAATGGGCCCGTGCTGACTTTTACAATCAATTAAGTCAGTTCTGCGTCAAACTGACGCATCCGATCCTGACACCATTGCGTCGCGTTATTCCAGGATTTCGTGGAATTGATTTTGCGTCATTACTGCTCGCCTATGCCGTTGCAGTTTTGAAGTTCGTGACTTTTATGTCGCTGGGTATCCTGAAAATCAATGTGACCGGATTATTGCTGCTCAGTTTCCTGGTCGTGCTGAAACAAGCAGGTTCATTACTATTCTGGGTCTTGATCGCACGGGCAATCTTGAGCTGGATCAGTCAGGGCCGTAGTCCTATCGAGTATGTGCTCTATCAGCTGACCGAACCCCTGCTCAGCCCAATCCGCCGGTTCTTACCTTCACTAGGCGGATTGGACTTATCTGTATTGGTACTGTTCCTGATCTTGCAGGGGATTAACTTCCTGATGCTGGATCTGGTTGGCCCATTGTGGAATCAGCTTTAATGGCTGGTTATCGCATGGATGGTGATGAACTTTGGCTGGATATCTACATCCAGCCAAAAGCCAGTCGGGATCAAATTCAGGGCTGGCATGGTGAAGAACTCAAGATCGCCATCACAGCTCCTCCGGTCGATGGACAGGCTAACGCGCATTTGATCAAATTTCTGTCGAAGCAGTTCAAAGTGGCCAAGAGCCAGATCGTGATCCATAAAGGCGAACTCGGACGGCATAAAACCGTCCGGATCACCTCACCACAGCAGCTACCCGCTATTCTGGATCAGTCGACCGACTGATCCGTTGTCTTGTTCATTACAGCGTATCTGATAGTGCTGTTTCGATAGCACAGACCTCCTTCCGACGTTATCATGTCGCCGTTTTAAATACGGAGTCTGAATATGGAAAAGGTAGTACTTGCCACCGGCAACAAAAAGAAGGTTGAAGAGTTAAACGCTTTACTGGCTGATGTAAATTATACCGTCGTGCCACAAAGCGAATTCAATGTTGAAAGCGTTCCGGAGACAGGCACTACATTTGTAGAAAATGCCATTATCAAAGCACGCCATGCCGCACGCATTACCGGCTTGCCAGCCATCGCCGATGATTCAGGTATCGAAGTGGATGCTCTGTTAGGTCGTCCTGGTGTTTATTCTGCCCGCTATGCCGGTGAAGACGCCTCCGATCAGGATAATCTGGAGAAACTGCTGGAAGAGATGACCGGTGTTCCACCGGTACTACGCAGTGCCCGTTACTGGTGTGTGCTGGTCTATATGCGTCATGCAGATGATCCTACGCCTATCATCTGTCAGGCCAGCTGGGAAGGCTCACTAACCACCGAACCAAAAGGCGAAAATGGGTTTGGCTATGATCCGATCTTTAATGTTCCGGAGATGGGATGCACCGCGGCAGAATTGGATCCGGCTACCAAAAACAGCCTGAGCCACCGCGGCAAGGCACTGGCCCAACTCGCCAAAGCACTGCAAGAGTAAGTTATGCTGCAATTACCGCCACTGAGTCTGTATATCCATATCCCATGGTGCGTACAAAAATGTCCGTATTGTGAT
Source organism: Tolumonas sp. (assembly GCA_008015085.1). Taxonomy (GTDB): domain Bacteria; phylum Pseudomonadota; class Gammaproteobacteria; order Enterobacterales; family Aeromonadaceae; genus Tolumonas. Next base: position 9,356 of record SSEX01000036.1, read on the forward strand.
TTCAACTCCCATGCGCTGAAACAGGAAGTTCCGGAAGCAGATTATGTGGCGGCACTGCTCGCGGACCTCAGCCATGATCAGCACTATGTTCAGGGTCGCCTGTTACAAAGCATCTTCATCGGTGGCGGAACACCCAGCCTGTTTTCAGCAGCAGCGATCAAAACGCTGCTGGACGGCGTCGCAGCACAAATTCCTTTCGCTGATGACATTGAAATTACGATGGAAGCCAACCCCGGCACGGTAGAAGCCGGCCGGTTTATTGGCTATCAGCGAGCAGGCGTTACCCGCATCAGTATTGGTGTGCAGAGCTTCCAGCCAGAAAAACTGCAACGCCTTGGCCGAATACATGATCCAGCCCAAGCGATAGCCGCTGGTTTACAGGCGAAACAGGCCGGGCTGCGCAGCTTTAACATTGATTTGATGCACGGCCTGCCGGAGCAAAGCGTCAGCGATGCCTTGTCTGATTTACAGCAGGCCATTGAGATCGCACCGCCTCACCTTTCCTGGTATCAACTGACCATAGAGCCGAATACGGCATTTGGTTCGCGCCCGCCCGTTTTACCCGGAGATGAAACCTTGTGGGATATTCAGGAGCAAGGCCATCAGCTGTTGCTGGCTGCCGGATATCGCCAGTATGAAATCTCAGCGTATGCCAAACCAGGGTTTGAATGCCGGCATAATCTGAACTACTGGCATTTTGGTGACTATCTTGGCGTCGGTTGCGGTGCACATGGCAAGATCACAATGCCGGCAGAAGATCGCATTATCCGCACCGCCAAAGTAAAACACCCGAAAGGCTATCTCGATCCTGAACGTGCATTTTTAGATCAAAGCTGGGATGTGGAAGATGAAGACCGGCCGTTTGAATATTTCATGAACCGGATGCGTTTGTTTCAGCCGATTCCGAAA
>SSEX01000157.1 GCA_008015085.1 Tolumonas sp.
GATGAAACCTTACTTTGTTGATTTTCCGAACGTAAAGAACAACTGCCTTCGGTTTGAGGTCAGCCCTTCAGTGGAAGAAAGTGCAGGCATGACCGATGCGGACTGGGCGAAGCTCGGCAACGATTTCATGCAGCGCATGGGCTTGATGAACCACCAGTATATCATTGTGAAGCACAGTGGAACGGAGAAGAACCGCAGGCAAGCCCACCTGCATATACTGGCAAACCGTGTGTCGTTATCGGGAGAACTCTACAAAGACAACTGGATAGGGAAGAGAGCAACGGAAGCCGCCAACGGTATAGCCAGAGAGCGGAACTTGGTACAGTCAAAGGACATAGGCAAAGCCAACAGGGAAGAGATAAAACAGGCTATGGACGGTATCCTTGCAAGGATGCAGGGATTTGACCTTGCCGGATTCAGCCGGGAACTCGAAAAACTGGGCTTCAGGGTAAGGGAAGCCCGTGCGAGTACCGGCAAACTTAACGGCTACTATGTAACGAGCCGGAGCGGAACGGAATACAAGGCAAGCGAGATAGGGAAAGGCTATACGCTTGCCCACATCGAAAAGACACAGAAAAACTTAAAGTATAACTCAATCAGCAGGAATTATGGAAACACCCTCAAACCCAAAGACGGAGGATTACACCTATAAGCAGGGACAGTACAGCCCCCGAAAGAGAAAGGACACCACGCCCAAAGTAAATCCGCAACTTGCGGTAGAGCTGGTGTTTCAAGAGTTGAAGCGCGTAGAATCCTATACGAAGCGCATAGAGGACGCAACAGCCAAAAAGGTAGAAGTAGATAGAGGAAGCCTTGAAAGTGCCGAAAATCGCCTAAAAAGCGTATTGGCGGAATTTGAACGGCTGGGGAACAGAATGAAAAATGGCGGCTATGTGGATAAACGGGTTTCGTTCTACTCCATTCTTTGTGCCGTTATCTCCCTCTTGTTTGCCTGCCTCATGTGTTATTTGTGGGTGGATGCTGCCAAGGAACGGGACAGATACCAGCCCTTTTATGAATATTACCAGCAGATGCAAGAGCAGAAAGAAGGGAAGGAATAGAAATGTACGAGTTAAATGGGTAGAAAACCAAATATTTGCAAAGATAGTAATTCTTTGCAAACTCTTAAATGGCACTGATGCCATTCCTATATATAAAAGCCGCCGGGAATCTATGGAGTTCCGGCGGCTTGCTCTTTATTCAAAAAACATTTCTTCTGATTTCTCAAAAATTAAATTGGGAGAGTCTATAACACTTTTTCTAAAGGAGGCAATATTACTTGTAGATGTGTCGCCCAACATTATGACTACTTTATTCCTTCTTTCATCTAAGTAGTGACCATAATACTTTAATTTTGTAAAATCTTTTTCAAGTAATAAGGAGTCTAAAATCTTTATTTGCTGCATTAAGGACTCTTTACTGTTTCCACACATTTTTATAATTACTCCATTGGAACTTTTACATCTTTCAAAAATATCATTCCGTATATTGTATGTGTCGTTTGTAATACAAAAGTAGACAATTCCATTTTCCACATACATACCTCCTAAATAAGGTGGTTCTCCTTTCTCTTTAATAGAATTCTTCCAATTGGAAATTACTTCATTTACAGTTAACGTGTCTATATAATTACTGTTTTTTTTATTCGAACAGGATATAATGAAAACAGCAAAGCTTATAATTCTAATACAATTCCAAACCATATTTTTCCACGGTACGAGAAGCAGGCATAAAATATGAAGGATTGGAATTTGTGACACCTCCTATTAATGTTCCGGCTATATTCATATCATCAGGAGTGTAAACAATGCATCCGCTATCTCCGCTTTGTGAATTACAGGTCATTTTTACTATGCCAGTTAAAGTAACTGATATGCCTTGAGAGGGCCATTTAAAAGTGGATGTTGCATAAGGGGAGTTAATATAACCAGTACTTGCGCTATGCCTACCACGAATTGCGACTTTTGAATTAACTAAATAAGAAGATAGTTTTGGATTAACAGATAAAAAATCGCTATATAAATGATTTGAAAATGTATATCCATTCATTGAATAACAAAAGGCAGCATCCGTATCTCCTGACGTTTGTGAAATTTCAGCACAACCTATAGGAGTACTCATCGATTCATTTTCGTATACATAAGTTCCAGCTTTTTGTACAACGTGTCCTGCGGTAACAAATCCTGTAACAGGTACAACATGACTATCTTTTCGCTTAGCTCGGAATCCGACAGAACCATATGAACGTGTTCCGGAAACAATACTTTGCCCTGTTAGTATTTCGCTTAGGAAAGCTGGTTTTTCTGATTTCACAAACTTCAAGAAGGGTTCTTCTAAAACTTCTTTTTTGAAGTCTTGTATATTTGATTCTGAAATGTCACCTAAATAGACTTCTATGTTGTTGTCTGTATCGCAGATAGAAAAACCATAAAATTCAAAAGGATTATCTGCATTCTTTTTAGATAACAAATAGTTATCCATCTTTTCTGCTGCATTTAATAGTTCTGAATAAGAATATTCACAGATATCCACAATGGATCCATTTCCACCACATCGAGTGATTAAATCTTTTTCTATCTCTTCCGAAGTTTTATTGACTACCTTTACAACCAGTTTGCCTTCTTTGTTTAAATAGGCTCCTCCATAATATGAAGGATATGATAAATGCTTTATCTCACTACTTCGAGATACTGCATTTTGAAAAGATTTCATTAGATTAGCACCAAGTTCATTTCCGGATAAGGTTTCTTGCTGATGAACAGTGTTATTTATCTCGTCTAATTCAGACGTGCATGATACTAAAGCTATTGCTATCATGCTTAAAATAACATAATAAAACTTTTTCATAATGGTATAATTTAAAGTTAATATCCACAAATATAGCAATTCCTTTTGAAAATCAAGCACTATACTCCTTTATTTTCCCCTTTAGTGCATTGATAATCCAACCTTTTGGATTATTCTTTTCTCGTGATTTTACGTTTAGGATAGCCAGTTCTCTTATAAGGTCAGTAATATTTTCTTGTGCAGTTATAAATGTTTCCTTGTTCCGGTTTATTTCTTCTGAAGTGAAACCGCAGGAATAACGGAGGTATTCATACACATGGCTATCTATTTGGTGACGTGCCGTTACTTTTGCTTGAAGTTCTTTTACTTCCAGTTCTTCATCCCTGAATTGAGGTTGATATACAGGGTAAAATCTAAATCCAGTTACTTTACTACGTTTGTTGTTAGGGTTTTCACGCACTTTTACGTAGTTGAATGTGTATGGGCAGCTTTCATCAAGCGCAGCCTTTGCTGGTTTTAATACTCTTTCCTCGAAGTTGTCGATTCTGTCTTTTCCGTTTTTGTCTTTGTATTTGTCCGCAGGTATGCCAAGTCGTTCTTTTAAGTTGTCCAGTGATATATCCAAAGGGTACACCTGCCCACTCATGAGCATATAAAACCTAAGTGAATAGCCTGTAGGCAGCGCAAGAGCCTTGTTTAGTTCAAATTCCCTATATCCTTTTGCGAATTTGGTAAACACGTCCCAAAGGTCATTAGATACACGAAATGTTATAATACCGGTATGCTTTTTGTATTTCGGGTTAGATATAAATCCACATTTCCACCATTCCTCATCATCTTCGTAAGTGAAAAAACGTCCAGCCAGTGAATCGAGTGCAGCTATGATTTCGTTGTAGTCACGTCCGGAAAAAATAACGTCAGACACATGCATTTGCGCATCAACATCCCAAAGTCCATGCTCAAATTTGCGTTTCGTGCCTGCATAATCTTTCAGCTTTACTCCCTTTAGTTCAGCCTGGCAGGCTTCCAGTATGCGAAGAACTATTCTTTGTTCGTGTATGGACATGTCTTGCTGTTTGGACCATGTATATACCCATGATACAACTACGTCTTTATTTTTGGTAATAGGTAGCTTCTTTTTCATAACTATTTGATTTGTTGCAAAGATATGAAATACCTACATATAAACAAAAAAAGAAGGGTAAAACTCCCAAAGTGTAGGGAAAGTGCGTCTTAAAAACTCCCAAAGTGTAGGATTAAAACTCCCAAAGTGTAGGGAAACACATGTTTTAATCCCTTTATTTATCGGTGTTTCCGCAAAAGTGATAGAGCATATTACAGACGATGCTTATAACAGACAAGGGGAATTTAGAGGGAAAAAGGCTGAAAATCAACTCGAAAAGAGGGGAAAAAGCAAAGCAACACCAACCAACGGGCGGTAGGCTTGAATATGGCTTTTAATGGCGTGTACACAAATAGGTACACAAATAATTTGGAGGTTGAACTTTTATAGCTATATTTGCGGTGTAAATCAAATATATAAATATTATGCAGATAATTACAACGCGTGAATTTCGTGCCAATCAGAAGAAATATTTTGAACTGGCTGAAAAAGAGACAATCTTTGTTTCCCGTCGTAATGCCGCCCCCATAGTCGTATATGCGGCTACGGAAGAGGATTTCCCCTCAAGGGAAGAATTGGAGGCTATTCAGAGGGGTATTGAGGATATTAAGCAGGGACGAACTTTTAAAATGCGGAAGGATGAATCATTAGATGATTTTTTGAACCGTATAGAGGATGAGTGCAATGTATGAGATAGAATTTTCAAAAGAAGCTGCAAAACATGTACTGTTGCTAAGAAAGTCCTCTCCACAACTCTTCAAAAAGTTAGAAAGGCTATTGGATGAGCTGAAAGAACATCCATACACTGGGACTGGACACCCCGAACAGTTGAAGTATTTGCAGGGTGTATGGTCAAGGCAACTTGATAAGAAAAACCGTATTAGATATACGGTGAACGAAACCACCATTGTTGTTTTTGTTATTTCTGTTTGGGGGCACTATGACGATAAATGACGTAAAAAAACAATGTAAAAATTAAAGATATGGCAGTTATAAATCTTACATCCGAGGAATTTGCTAACCGAATAGAGGAAATGCTTGATTTGGCGAGTAAAGGCGACAATGTACTTATTCATCACGAGGGGAAAACCTATACTGTTATTCCTATAAGTGATGAAGAATTGGAGAACTTAACCGCGAAAGAAAAAGTATTACTGAATAAGTAATTTTTCTCTTTTTTGTCTGCAAATGTAACTCCATACTCCGTAACCGTCAAGGGCTTCGCAAGTCCGGATCCGGAAAAATCCTGCGCTCGCAGGCTCGTGCGGTTTTTCCAGCCCGTCCCCTTGACCGTTCTCCGTATTCCGTTGTGAAAAAGGCAGGAAAAAGAGAAAAAGATGTGTGCCTATGCAGCGTGTCAGCGTTGTGTGTATTCCCATGCGGCATGTGTATATATAGCAAGAAGTGTCCTTGTCGGACAATTCTTGCTTTTCTCGCTTTGCTCAAAAAGATTTTTTGCTTATCTTCGTGGCATGGAAGTAAGACGGAGCGAAAAGATTACATTCCGATGCACCGCACTTGAAA
>SSEX01000138.1 GCA_008015085.1 Tolumonas sp.
GCTCCGGCACTGAAGGCTTCCATGGTCAGAGCTGCGCCTTTTTCGGTGAGGGATGAACAGATCACAACCGGGGTTGGGTGCTGTGTCATGATTTGTTTTAAGAAGGTGATCCCGTCCATTTTAGGCATTTCAACATCCAGCAGAATGACATCCGGCCATTGTTTCTGCATTTTACTCATGGCGATGATGGGGTCGGGGGCTGCGGCCAGTAAGGCCATATCCGGCTGGGTTTGTATGACTTCCGTCATGAACTGGCGTACTAAGGCTGAGTCGTCAACGACCAGGATCTGAATGGGTTTATTCATGACACCTCTCTGTCGTCAAATGGATTCTTTTTATTCAGTAATGAAACCCGGAAACGGCCATTGATGCCATCTATATGTAACCGCCGGTGCCGGGTGCCGCCGGTATCTTCGCTACTTAGACTGCATTTCATTACATTTTCACCAACATAACGCATGTAGGTCACGTTACGTGAACCAACACTGTTTTCGTAATCACTGGCGTTATACAGCGTGGTACTACCGCCGAACAAGGCCAGTTTGTATTCGTGGATCTGGGTTTTATGCCGGAACACATCCGCCAGTACACATTGGAGTACAACATCGCCATAACGGGTATCTTTCAATAGCACATCAGAAGGGCGTTCTGGTAAGACCACGTGGGTTGCCAGCAAGAGTCTTTTTTCCGGATGCCAGGCACACAGGGATACACAGGAACCCAGTAGTGTGATCAGTTCACCGTCCAGCGGGCCGAAAAAGTAGCCGCCGGGGTTGAGAAAGACGGGTTTATTCATGGTGTCTTCCGGTAAACCGCAGCGGCATAGGTAGTGAGTGGCAGATCGGTGCCGTGTAAGCCTTCGGAGTGTCCGACAAATAATAATCCACCACTTTTCAGCTGCTTCAGTACGCGTTGCAGGATCTGCTGTTTCGCTTTTTGATCAAAATAAATCAGCATGTTACGCAGAAATATAATATCAAAGCTGCCCAGTGATTCAGGTAAAGCATCATTGAGATTCAGGCACAGAAAGCGGGCGTGCTGACAGAGATCTTTCCGGATACGGAACATGCCCTGCATAGACTGCACCCCTTTCAGGCAGTAACGGTTAAGCCATTCCGGTGGAATATTTTCAGTACGCTGCAGGGGATAAACCGCCTGCCGGGCTTTATCCAGTGCCTGCCGGCACAAATCAGAGCCGACAATTTCCCAATGGGTGCCGCTTTCCAGCCCTTCCGCCAGTGTCATTGCCAGTGAATAGACCTCTTCACCGGAAGAACAGGCTGCACTCCAGATCCGCAGCGAGCGGCGCGGATGTTGCTGCAGTAATTTTTGCAGCAGATCGAAATGTGGTTTTTCCCGAAAAAAGAAGGTTTCGTTGGTGGTCAGCAGGTCAACCGCAATCCGGCGTTCCTCCTGCTGCTGCGGATTTTGCAGCAGCGCGACGTAATCGGAAAAATTATCCAGCTGCAAAGCCCGCAGGCGCTTCATCAGACGCCCTGCGGCCAGTGCACGTTTGTGGGCAGCCATTCTGATACCGGAAATATCGGCCATCAGATGGCTGATGATCTGAAAATCGTGTTCATTTAATGCTGGCAGCTGAGACTCCATACCTACTCCCTGAGCACGTTTTCAACTCCCTGTGGTTCTTGCATTCTCTGCAATTCATCTTCACTGAAGAGGGCTTCGGCTTTCAGTATGATCAGAAAACCGTTGTCTCTGCGGGCCATACCCTGAATAAATTGTGAGCTGATGCCGGTGCCAAATGCTGGTGGAGGTTCAATCTGTGAGGGATCGATATCCAGCACTTCATCGACCGCGTCGACAATCAGCCCGGCTAGCTGGGCTGTAGTGCCGATAGGCAGTTCCAGTATGATGATGCAGGTCCGACGGCCGATTTCGGTTGGCGCTGCACCAAAACGTGAAGCCAAATCGATCACTGGAACAACATTGCCACGCAGGTTGATGACGCCCCGTACATACGATGGCATTAGCGGTACTGTAGTGACCTGACCGTATTCAATAATTTCCCGAACCCGATCTATCGGCAGGGCCAGAGCGGTCTGCATGCAGCGAAATGAGAGATTCTGTCCGGCGCCCCAGTCAGGCACCGGCAGATAGGCCATTTCTCCGGTTGTACTATGTTGTAATGCCTCCATAGTCATTCTCCCGGTTAAAACTGCACGAATTGTTCATCGCCGGCATCAGGCTGCAGGCGTTCCGGTCTGGTTTTATTCACTTTGGCTTTGACCGGACGCGCTATTTTCTGACTGACGGCTGTCAGCGGTTTTTCGGCATTAACCTTGAAATAGTTGATCAGATCCATCAGTTGTCCGGCCTGTGCGGTCATCTCTTCGGCGGTCGCGGCCAGTTCTTCTGAAGCAGAAGCGTTCTGTTGGGTGATCTGATTCAGCTGACCCATGGCGATATTGATTTGAGCAACGCCGCTGGATTGTTCCTGAGAGGCTGCGGTGATTTCCTGCACCAGATCAGAGGTGCGTTTGATGTCCGGCACCAATTGTTCAAACAAGTTTCCGGCCTGTTCAGCCAGCGATACACTGCTACCGGCGACCTGACCAATCTCCTGTGCGGCGACCTGGCTGCGTTCAGCCAGTTTACGCACTTCGGCGGCGACTACGGCAAAGCCCTTACCGTGCTCACCGGCCCGCGCAGCTTCAATCGCCGCATTCAGGGCCAGCAGATTGGTCTGGTAAGCAATATCGTCAATGATGCTGATTTTGCCGGCGATTTGCTTCATGGCTGTGACGGTTTCTTTCACTGACTGGCCGCCTCGTTCCACATCCTGTGCAGCTTTGGAGGAGATAGAGTCGGTGACTTTGGAGCTTTCCGTATTCTGGGCAATAGAAGCAGAAATCTGTTCCATGGATGCGGATGTTTCTTCGACACTGGCAGATTGTTCGCTGGCTGCCTGACTTAAGGACTGTGAGGTGGCACTGACCTCTTCAGAGGCGCTGGATAGAGCATCTGAGGCGGAACGCACTTCACCTATGATATGACTCAGTTTGGCGACCATCTCTTTCATCGCATACAGCAACGATTGTTTGTTGTTTTCATTGGTTTCAACGTCCACCATCAGATTGCCGGCTGCGATCTGGCGGGTGATGTCGGCTGCATAATCTGGTTCACCACCGAGTTGTTTTACAATCTGGTAGGCAATGAACATCCCCATGGCGATACCAAAGATGGCGGCAATCGCAATAATAATGAACATCTGTTGTGCGCTGCTGCTAAAGACATTTTCGATAGTTTCATTGGTTTGCTGAGACTGTTTTTCCATATTTTTACTGAGGTCATCCAGCTGTTTACGGGAATCGTTGACGACCTTAATAAATTCAGTCTGCAGATAGTTAAATGCGGGAGTTTCAGTCACCAGCGGTTGCTGGTTGATCAGGCTGACCATATGTGAAACACCGGCTTTATAGGCTACCCAGGTTTTATCAAAATCCTGTAACCTGGCTTTTCCTTCTTCTGTGATGACAGTTTTTCTGGCCTGAGCCATGTTGTCTTCCAGTTCACTCATCAGAGTATCCAGTCGGGTTTGATCACTGTGGCGTTGTTCTTCGGTAGCCACCAGCATCATATTGCGCACGGTCCGGGCAATATCGTTGCGGATCGCGTTGGCATCTTTAATTTTGCCAAGCCCAACCAGATCCCGTTCGGCAATCAGGTCGCTCATGGTGTGTAACTTATCCATATTGACATAACCGACACCGCCCACCGCAATGGTGATGAGAGTCAGCGTAATAAACGCCAGTAACAGGCGGGTGCGTAAACGCAGATTACCTAACAGATTCATGCTCTTCCCCTTGGTTCTGATTGTGCTGTGTCGCAGGGTGTCGCCGTAACACTATTCAGGCGATGATGTACTCGTTTTTGTAAACCAGGTATATCAAGGATCAGGGCAACATGCCCTGATCCAAGAATGCTTGAGCCGCTGATGTCATGCAGATGTTCGAACAAAGCCCCCAGCGGTTTGATGACGATTTGCTGTTCTCCTAACAGGTTGTCGACCACTAGCCCCATTTGCTGTTTTCCTTGCCGCACGACAACGATGTTTTCCCGCTGAGGCTTTTTACTGCCGACACCAAAATGTTCGCGTAGCCGGACAATAGGCAGTGGCTTACCGCGCAGCTCCAGATAGCTATAAGTCCGATCACCGATATCGCTGTGCCGGGCTTCGAGACATTCGGTGACGGATTCCAGCGGTAATACCAGCGGAGTATCACCGACACTGATCAGAAAGCCGTCAATAATCGCAAGAGTCAGCGGCAAACGGATACGCACACAGCAGCCTTTGCCCATCACGGAATCAAGTTCAATCGTGCCGCGCAGGGCATCAATGCTGCGTTTCACCACATCCATACCGACACCGCGGCCGGAAAGATTACTGATGCTGTCTGCGGTGGAAAATCCGGGAGCAAAAATCAGTTGATACAAAGCTTGATCGCTGATTAGGTCAGCCGGGGTTATCAACCCTTTTTCCAGTGCTTTTTCACGGATACGTCCGGGATTTAAGCCGCGGCCATCATCCTGTACTTCGATTACCACATTGCCGGACTCATGAAAGGCATTCAATTTTACGGCACCCTTGCTGCTTTTTCCGGCCTGAACCCGTTCTTCTGCGGGTTCAATGCCATGATCGAGTGCGTTGCGTACCAGATGGGTCAGTGGATCGGCAATTTTGTCGACTACGGTTTTATCGAGCTCAGTTTCGGCACCGCTGATATGAAGCTGGATCTCTTTATTCAACTCTTTACTGGTATCGCGCACCAGACGGTGGAAACGCATAAAAGTATCGCCGATTTCGACCATGCGCAGCCGCAGTGCCACTTCACGGATCTGTTCCACATGCTGATTGATAGTGGACATGGCTTCCTGAATGGCTGAATTACCTTGCTGGCGTGCCAGTGTTTCGCCACCAGCGGCGGCAATTACCAGTTCACCGACCAGATTGATCAGCTCATCCATTTTTTTCGCAGATATTTTCAGCTGAGCGCTGTCGTGCTGTTTCTGCTCGCGGATCTGCTGCTGTTTCTGCAGCGCGACATCGACAGCAACGGCAGGGACTGCGCCAGCTTCTACCAGCACATCACCAATTCTGGGGGGAGGTGTTTGTTCGTTTTGTTTTTGCAGGCTGCGGTACAGCTCTTTTTCCGTCAGCAGGCCGCTGGCAATCAGAATTTCCCCGAGTCGGTCTTTTTCATCCGGCAGTGCTTCGATCAGTGCGAGATAATCCTCCACTTTGCTGTCGGGTGGCAGAATGCGGATCTGTGCCAGCTCCTGAATGAATTCAAAAACAGATTCGATGTCGGCTTTAGATGCCTCAGTTTTAAGATCCAGCTCCAGACCGAGATAGCAGAGTTCAGCCTGAAAATCAGCCCATGCGGGCATATCGTTGTGCAGCAGGTAGATATGCTGAACCTGTCCTAACTTACCCAGATAACGGACAAATGATGCCGGATCAAACCCGTATTGCAGCAACTGGCGATCAAAGCGCAGAGAGATATGCCAGCTGGCTGGTGGATCTGCTGGCGCGGGCTGCCGTTCTACGTTAACCGGGGCTTCCGTCGCTTCGACCGGTACCTGATTGCCGGCCAGTTTCTGTAGCAGAGACAGCAGATCGGCATGCATTTCGTCTATCGCTGACGGTGTGCCGCTGGCTTCCAGACTGAATATTTCACTACGCAGCACATCAAGCGCCTGCAGCAGAGCCCCGACCATTTCTTCACCAAGGGCCAGCTCACCGTCCCGTACCCGCATGATCAGGTTTTCCATCTGATGCGCGAAACGTACGAAGCTGTCGAGAGAGAATAAACCGGCAGAGTCCTTTAGCGTATGCATGGCGCGAAACAAGCCATTGATGGTGTCTTCGTCAGCGGCCTGTTCATCCAGCGCCAGCAGTGCTGTTTCCGCATTCTGGATCAGCTCTTTGGCTTCTTCTAGGAAACTGACCAGCAGTTGCTCCCATTGTTCCTGATCAAACATGGTCACTCCTTAATGCTGCGGAAGCACGATATCGTCACCAAACACGGAGGCGAGCTGAAACAGATCAATCAGTTCAATCACCGGTGGCGAATGACGCACCAGATGCAGGTTTTCACCCAGCCAATGATGCAGCGCAAGCAGAAGCTGTAAGCCTGCTGTATCAATCTCGTCGATACCCTGTAAGTCGATGGTCAGCGACTCGGGCGAGGTCAATGGTTTCAACGTGCTTTGCACTTCAGCGACTTCGTAAATAGTCAGCGGGCCACGCAGCGACAAGTTCCATTGCCCGGAAGTGGTTTCTTCCAAAGTAACTGGCATGCCTGCCTCCTGTTACATCAGTAATTTCTCTACGGCAGCGAGCATCTGTTCGGGCTGGAAAGGCTTAACTATCCAGGCTCTGGCACCGGCGGCTTGGCCTTCGCGCTTTTTGGCTTCCTGTGATTCGGTAGTCAGCATAATGACCGGAGTAAACTTATGTTCTGGTTTGGCTTTGATCGCTTTAAGCAGCGAGATGCCATCCATATTGGGCATATTGACGTCACTGATCACCAGATTAACCCGTTGTGATCCCAGCTTATTGAGGGCATCAACACCATCACAAGCGTCAACGACGTTATAACCTTTGGTTAATAATGTGGCTTTGACTAATTGGCGGATAGACATTGAGTCATCGACTATTAATACAGTTTTACCCATGGCTCACCTCAAAAGAACGTAATGTCACTGTTTGTGCTCTGGCTGATACGCCCCTGAAATTCTTCTTCTGTGCTGAATCTTCGTTCAAATTCCTGCTTCCAGCTTTTTTCATCTAACTGACTGATATTGTCATCGACGGTAATGGCAATATTGTGCATGTCGGTTTGCAGGTGATGCAGGATCTGGTTGACCCGATCCTGAAACTGCAGCTTGATGATTATTTGTTCGATATTGTTTTCTGTTTCGCAGGATAGGGTATGCAGACGGTGTCCGGACTCATGCAGTAAATTGATTTCATCACCCAGCCGGGCAGTGACATCGTTGATGGAGCGATCCAACAGCGCCAGATTACTTTCATCATGTTCCACCAGACGGTGAGCCGCATTGATAGTGGCTTGAATGGCTGTGGTGATGGCTTCAATTTTCTGGCCAATGTCCCGGCCGGTTTCCCCTGATTTACCAGACAAGGTTCTGACCTCATCGGCGACCACGGCAAAGCCTCGTCCGGCTTCACCTGCCCGGGCAGCTTCAATAGCTGCGTTCAGCGCCAACAGGTTGGTCTGACTGGCCAGCATCTGAACGGAGGCAGCCATTTTTTTCATCTCATCCATGTAGTGCGCCAGATTGGCGATGGTATTTTGCAACTCGTTTTTATGTGTGATCCCGGAATGAAAGGCTTCAATGACAGCCGCCAGCTTGATCTGGGTTTCATCCAACGTACGGGTGATCATGGAGTCTTTATTGTCCGCGCCGAACAAAGACAGAGAGGACGAATTCTCCTGACGCATACGAGCAGCCATATCGTTAAAAGGCTGAATTAATCCTTCAATATTCTGATTCACCAGAGCGCTGACTACCTGAACCTGCTGCCTGCCTGCTGCTACAACTCAGTTTAATTTGGTGACTTGAGGACCTGCTACAGCC
>SSEX01000100.1 GCA_008015085.1 Tolumonas sp.
TCTTTATACAGCCAGAAAAAGGACGGGTAGAAAATGAATAAAAATGAAATCAGTAATAGCTGGCTGGGGCGATTATTATTCAGACATCCGTATTCTGCACTGATTTTGCATAGCAAGGGATTACAGGTTTCAGATGGCAGTAAAAAATTACTCCTGCCGTTTAGCCGTTTGCATTCCGTTGTTCAGGTTAGAAGGCGATTCTTCTGGTCACATTTGGCTATAAAAACTGCAAAAAAATCTTATATCTATAAAGGATTCGCCGCGTCAGAACTTCGATCCTTTTCGTCTGCTTTGAATGACGCTTTTATTTTGCATGTCCGCCAGCATTTACAAACAAAACATGCTGAAGCCAAAAAACTGAAAGGAGCAATACGGCAGTTTCTCGATGCATCTGCCTACAGTAAATTTTCTCAAAGCCAGCTATTGATTACTGAATGCGCCCGAGTTTTATCAGCGATACCCGTAAGCTGGCGCGATCACTTTGCGACTTCCATCCAAAACGCAGCTTTTGATGCACTTGCAGATTTCATTGCAAGCGCAGAAGAAAAGAGAAAACGGACAAATATCCGGTTTATTAAACAGGCTTTATTACAAAATCAGATTTTTTTTGATCAGATTGAAAGAAACCCGCTCACATTGGCTCAACGTAAAGCCTGTTTGATTAATGACGATAACAACCTGGTTCTCGCTGGGGCCGGCACAGGCAAAACCAGTGTAATGATAGGACGGGCAGGGTATCTGCTGATTAGCAAACAAGCGAAGCCTGAGCAGATCCTGATGCTGGCATACGCTAAAAAAGCAGCCGAAGAGATGCAAGCAAGACAAGATAAGTGTCTGCAACCATTTTTGCAGCGAACTACGCCAATTATTAAAACCTTTCATGCGCTCGGGCTGGAAATCATCAGTAAAGTGGAAGGTTGCTGGCCCTCAATTACGCCCTTCGCTGAAAACTCTGCTGCTTATATGCAGTTTATTGAGCAGACCATTCATCAACTGATGCATGATGAAAATTACAAACGAAAAGTACAGCATTTTTGTGCAGCCCCGGATTATCGGATGTCATTGGCAGAATTTTTCCGTCTGGTTGCTGATTTTCTGATGCTTTTTAAACAATCGCATGCACCACAACAGGCATTGGCAGGTAAAACAAAACAGGCACGGTTTGCTCTGTTTTTATCGTTGTTCCGGCCTGTACAGCAAGCGTATGAAAAGCATTTGGCTGAAAATCATCAGATTGATTTCGCAGATATGATCACCAGAGCCATCGGATATGTTGAGTCTGGGCGTTATGTTTCACCCTACCAACATATCCTTGTAGATGAATTTCAGGATATTAGCCGTGAGCGGGCCGGTTTACTTAAAGCGCTGCTGGCACAAAGAAACGATACCGTGTTATTTGCTGTCGGCGATGACTGGCAAGCGATTTACCGTTTTACCGGCAGTGATATTGGCCTTACTCGTCATTTTGAGGCGGAGTTTGGCCCTGCCGCTATCTCGTCGTTGAATACGACATTTCGCTTCAATAATAAAATCGGTGATGTCGCTTCCGGATTCGTATTACAAAATCCGGAGCAAATAAAAAAGACCATTGCTTCTGTAACGACAATGACTCAGCCCGCGATTTCGCTTATCCGCAGTGAGTCATCTGAACAGGGATTACACCAGGCGTTAAGAACTCTCAGTCTGCTGCCTGATCTTCAGATTAAGCAAAAATCCTCTGTTGTGGTTTTAGCCCGATTTAGTTTT
Organism: Tolumonas sp.; assembly: GCA_008015085.1. Taxonomy (GTDB): domain Bacteria; phylum Pseudomonadota; class Gammaproteobacteria; order Enterobacterales; family Aeromonadaceae; genus Tolumonas. The sequence goes on from SSEX01000100.1 coordinate 1,747, forward strand.
CTGCTGAGTGATTTTGTCTCAGTACAAAGCCGTAAGCAGTTGGCACAGCTTTATCCTTGCTTTGATATTGATTTTATGACGGTACATGCATCCAAAGGAAAAGAGGCTGATTATGTCATTGTTTTAGGTATGAATCGGGGTAAATATGGCTTTCCTAGCCAAATAGATACTGAGCCTATTCTTGAATCCCTGTTACCTGAGCCAGAAACCTTCCCCGATGCGGAGGAACGACGATTGTTTTATGTCGCATTAACCCGAGCCAGGGATCATGTCTATCTGATCTATGATCCGAGGGAGGCATCTGACTTTGTTGTGGAGTTGTTAACTCCGGGGAGTTATCCGGTAATCACTAAGCCTTAGCAAAAGACAAAATGACTGAAATGGAGCCATGATTGATTGCTTCAGAGCATCCATGAAGGTCGTAAATCGTAATACTGACTCTACGTTTTAAAGACTTTAGGAGCAGAAATGCGTAATCGAATATTAGGTGTGGTTTGTTCAATCGGTGTGATGTCTTGCCATTCAGCATATGCCGCCACTAAATTTGAAGTAACCGCTGAAACATTTGCAAAGGGGCAATTATCGGAATTAAACGTTCTGAATGGATTCGGATGTACTGGTAAAAACATTTCCCCGAAAATCACGTGGCATGGTGAGCCGGAAGGAACTCAGAGTTATGTTGTCAGCATGTACGATCCAGATGCACCGACAGGATCAGGATGGTGGCATTGGGTGATTGCGAATATTCCTGCGTCAGTTCATGAAATACCAAAAGGGGCAGGAAGTGGGCAAACCGATGCGAAAATCCCGGAAGGAGCAATTCAGACCAATACGGATTTTGGTCAAAGTGGATATGGCGGGCCATGCCCTCCGGAAGGGACAACACACCGATATATTATTACTGTCACGGCGCTCAAAGTTCCCAAGCTGGATGTTACCAACGCTACAACTGGGGCTCAGGTTGGATTTATGGCAGGCATGAACAGTCTGGGTAAAGCGACTTATACTCTGACCTACGGCCGATAAAAACTCTCGCCATAGCTGGAACAGGCTATGGCGATTATTGTATGGTCCAAATATTGAATGAAAAGAACAATTACAACCCGGGATGGTATTGGTACTACTGCCCAAATTATCCAGCGAAATACGCTGGGATTTCTCCGGCATTTTGACCAGCCAGTATTAATCTGGGTAATCAAAGGCACGAAGCATTTGCAGTGCAACAATCGACAATATCAGGTCAACGCAGGTGAATTTCTGGTCGTTGATGCCGGGCAAACAATTCACGTTACCAATCAGGCCTCTGATACCCATGACTATGAAGCAGGATGGATTACCTGGGATAATGCTCTAATGGTTGAACACCCAGAGATATTCGTAATTAACAAGCCGCACTCTGGCTGTTTATGGCCAATAAAACAGATACCCACTGCATTTCAGCAAGCAATAAAACGGACAGTCCAGGCATTATCTTGCCCTGATTACTTTCCCGATAATATTGCTAAAAATCAGATAACAGAAACTTTACTGTGGTTATCATATCTGGGAGTCACTTTTCAGATTCAGGAAACTGTTTCGGTTTCTTCAAAGATCAGACATTTAATAAATACCGATCCGTCAGAAAATTGGACTGCACCTCATGTCGCCAACATCATGGCGATGAGTGAAGCAACACTACGACGACGATTGAACGGAGAAAACTGCTCTTTGAGCGAATTATTAGTTGAAGTGCGGATGAACACAGCCTTGACCATGTTACAGTCAACCGATCGAAGTGTTGCTCAGATAGCACAGGATGTTGGTTATAGTTCACAATCTAAGTTTGCATCCCGCTTCCGAAAAAACTTCGGTTTTGTGCCAACAATGGTTCGGGAAAAACAAAAAAGAGACCCTGTAACGATTTGACAGTACACTGCTGAACCAGTCTCACCAATATATAGCTAATCCGGTTACCTTATGGAAGATTCAGAACCTCTCATCCAGTCTAAAGCCAGTGATACCCGTTTCCAGATCTTAGGGCAAATCAGCATGTCTCATTTCCTGAATGACATGCTGCAGTCGCTGATTTTTGCGATATATCCACTGCTGAAAGGCAATTATGATCTTAATTTCACACAAATTGGCCTGTTGACACTGACTTATCAATTAACAGCATCAGTGTTACAACCCATGGTCGGATTTTATACTGATAAACATCCTAAGCCTTATTCATTAGTGGTTGGCATGGGATCAACCTGCGCGGGATTATTGCTGTTAAGTCAGGCGAATACTTTCCCATTGTTATTGCTGGCTGCAGCTATGGTGGGATTAGGATCCTCCATTTTCCATCCGGAATCATCACGCGTGGCCCGTATGGCTTCAGGCGGGAAACATGGCTTAGCTCAATCGATTTTTCAGGTTGGTGGTAACGCAGGAACTGCAACGGGGCCATTACTCGCAGCCGCTATCATTTTTCCATTCGGACAGGGTAGCCTAGCCTGGTTTTCTCTGGCGGCTTTGCTGGCAATGTTTATCTTATGGCGCATCGGTAATTGGTACCGGGCGCAACATCGGGTGCAGAAAGGTCAGCCAATCACCAAAGTATCGGTTTTATCGAAAGGCAGAATAGTCACCATTCTGGGTATATTGCTCTTATTGATCACATCAAAATATTTGTATCTGGCGAGCCTGACAAACTATTACACCTTTTATTTAATGCATCATTTTGGATTAAATGCACAGAATGCGCAGTATCACTTATTTATATTTTTGTTTGCCGTTGCCGCCGGGACTGTCTTAGGCGGTCCGATAGGGGATCGGATTGGCCGTAAACGAGTGATCTGGTTTTCTATCTTGGGTGTCGCACCATTCACAATGACATTACCTTATGCAGATCTGTTCTGGACATCAGTCTTATCATTCATTATTGGGTTCATTCTGGCATCTGCATTTTCAGCTATTCTTGTGTATGCGCAGGAGTTGGTGCCGGGTCGTGTCGGCACTGTTTCTGGTCTTTTCTTCGGATTCGCATTCGGAATTGCCGGGATCGGAGCGGCATTGATTGGCCAGTTGGCAGACCACTACGGCATTGAATATGTCTATCACCTGTGCGGCTGGCTGCCATTGATGGGGATCATCACGGTATTGCTGGCAACACTGAAGACTGCTAATAGCTAATTTGCATTTTTGAAAAGGCCCAAGAGAATATCGGGCCTTTTTGTTTTAATGTGTAGCGTCTTTATCCCGCAAAAGCTTATCAAGGTATCCCATTGCAAACGCCGACGACAAAATTAAGTGGTATCTGCTGATCCACATTACATTTGTATTGTCGGCATTTGCAATGGGATACCTTGATAAGCTTTTGCGGGATAAAGACGCTACACATTAA
>SSEX01000006.1 GCA_008015085.1 Tolumonas sp.
GTCGTGAAGGATTCGAACCTTCGACCAACGGATTAAAAGTCCGCTGCTCTACCGACTGAGCTAACGACCCACTGGTAAATCTAAAATCTGGTGGTCGCTACTGGGATCGAACCAGTGACCCCCTCCTTGTAAGGGAGGTGCTCTCCCAGCTGAGCTAAGCGACCTGGGAATAAGTGGTGGGTCGTGAAGGATTCGAACCTTCGACCAACGGATTAAAAGTCCGCTGCTCTACCGACTGAGCTAACGACCCACTCTTTGCTGGCTTTGCTTTTGTGCCCTGCCAACGGCGGCCTATAATACGGATTTAAGTTCACGACGCAACAGAAAAGTAATGATTTTTTCCTGTTTGCTCATCGTTCGACCAATTTTCGCCGATTCAGGCCATTTTTAACTTATTATTAACCACCCATCGCCTTCTGCGCCAGTTGAGCTGCAGAGGTATTCGGGTATTGCTTGATCACCAACTGAAAGAATTTATTTGCCTTGTCAGCATCGCCATCTGCTTTAGAGATGACCCCCAGCTTATAAATTGCTTCCGGACGCTTCGGTGAATCTTTATATTTCTGCGCGACCGTCAGGAAATGTGCTTTCGCCTTATCACGATCGCCCTGATTAAGCAGTAATTGCCCTAACCAGTAGTGAGCACCCGGTTGCAGCGAGGAATTAGGATAGTTAGCAATAAACGAATCAAAAGCAGGTATCGCTTGCGCGTAATTTTTCTGCTTAATGACCAGTGCTACTGCGGCATCATAATCCTTGCTCTCTGAGCCACTTGCAGGTGCTGTCGCAGGCTGTTGCACTGCTGCTGGTGTTGGCTGTGCAGCAGCTTCTGCTGGCGGCTGAGCCTGATTTGCAGCCTGGGTATCAGATGATTGAGCAGGAGGTTGTGCAGGGGTACTGCCAGCGGCTGGCTGAGGCTGAGCAGCGGCCTGTTGCTGAATTTTATCCAGCTCCTGATACATACTCTTCTGCCGCTCTGTGGCCTGCTGCAATTTATAGTTGGATTCTTCCAGTGCACCACGCAACGAACGCACATCATTGGTTAAGGAATCAATCTGCTGCTGCATCTCAATTTGCGAGAGATTGCGGGCATTGACCATTCTCTCCAATTGCGCAACCCGATTTTCGAGGTCGTCGGCGTGTACTACGGAAACAGAAAAAACAGCGGCCATCAAAGTGGCCGCCCTTACATAATGGAGGTTACCCATCAACATTCAACCTTAGTAAACCAGTACCGCACGACGGTTGTGGCTGTCAGCATCTTCCCCGTGGCTTGGGTCTGCTGGTTTTTCTTCACCGTAGCTCACAACTGACAGCTGAGAAACGTCTACACCCAGATTCTGCATGTATTTAGCAACAGCTTTAGCACGACGTTCGCCCAAGGCAATGTTGTATTCCGGGGTGCCTTTTTCGTCAGTGTGACCTTCTATCAGCACTTTAACGGTGTTATGGCTACGCAGGAAATCAGAGTGAGTCTGCAGTAACTGTGCATACTGGCCTTCGATAGCATCTGAGTCGAAGCCAAAGTAAACCACATTGTCTTGTTTCAATGATTCAAACTGCTGACGAGCTTGTTCATCTGCTGACAGACCTGAGTCCAGACCTGAAGTCTCTACGCCCTGACCAGCACCCATACCATCGGTGTCAGCAGAAGTAGAGCCTTTCTTGTGGCTACAAGCAGCCAGAGTAACCAGTGGAATTGCAATCAGCAGCGTTTTCAGCAGTGGGTTAATTTTCATTTTCATATCCTTGGTACATTTGCTCGGATTAATTCAAAAACGGTGACCAGGCCGGAGAGCGAACTTCTCCCTTAGCGGAAGGTAAGTTAGCTTTAAAACGCCCGTCTGCCGATACCAGTGCCAGCCCCTGGCGACCTTGATATACAGTGCTATAGATGATCATACTGCCATTTGGCGCAACACTTGGTGATTCGTCAAGTGATGAACTGGTCAGTACATACACACCACCACCATTCAGATCCTGACGTGCAATACGATAAGCACCCTGGATCCGGCTTACCATCACTAGCGCCTTGCCATCCGGAGTAGCGCTTGCGCCAAGATTCGAATCACCTTCCCATGTTACACGGCTGGAGCTATGCGATGCTACATCTACTTTATAAATTTGCGGTCTGCCGCCACGCTCTGATGTAAAGAATACAGAACGACCATCGGCACTCCAAGACGGTTCAGTATCGATTGACGGATCAGCAGTCAAACGATTCAGGCGACGAGAGCCGATATCAACGGTGTAGATATCAGGCTGACCATCTTTGGACAGTACAACAGCCATAGAACGACCATCCGGTGACCATTCTGGAGCACCATTGATACCAGGCAGCGCAATCAGCATGCTACGGGCCTGAGAGTACAGATCCTGAATAAAGATGGCTGGTGTACGTTTTTCAAAACTTACATAGGCAATCTTACGCCCATCAGGTGACCATGATGGGGACATGATAGGTTCACGGGAACGCAGCAACATACGTTCGTTATACCCATCGTAATCCGCCAGCATCAAACGATACGGCATTGCATCGCCGCGGTTAACAGTGACATACAGAATGCTAGTCAGGAACGCGCCGCGTTCACCAGTCAGTTTCTCGTAAACAATATCAGAGATGCGATGAGCATATTTACGCAGCTGCTTTGCAGTCACAGTCGCTACACGGCTGTCCAGCACAGCGTTACCACCGGTTTTGCCACGGGCAACATCCACCAATTCAAAGGTCACACGATACTGACCAGCGCCAGCAGCCTCAATGTGGCCGACTACAACTGCTTCAGTACCCAGTGCAGACCAGGTTCCAAAATTAATCTGACCACTTTGTGCTGGTTGTTCCGGCATAGAGTTACGGCTCAGAGGGCTGAATTTGCCGCTACGCATCAGGTCTGAACTGATGACGTTAGCTACATCTTCCGGCACCGAGCTATCGGCTTTAAACGGAACAATTGCGACAGGACGACCACTGTCCATACCACCGGTTACCAGAATATCCAGTTCTGCCATCGCAGACTGACTAAACCACAACCATCCAATCAATGCCATCAAGAGTTTTTTCATCTTTATTCATTTCCCGGTTGTTACAAAATTAAGGCTCACCATGATTACTGGGGCTGTATTGTTGCATTAATAGTCCGTTCAGCATCCGACGGCGGAGCTGGGAACGTCCCTATCATATTAACAGCAGTAATCCCTGCACGACAGATTGCCGGATCACCACTACCTGCTGTTACACTTAAGACCAAGCCATCCGGAGCCAGTCTGATCTTAACTACACAGCTCTTACCCTTCATGTTTTGATCAATCAACATACGTTGTTCAATCATATTGGCAACTTTGTCGCCATAACCAGGATCACCACCACCAGATCCGCCAGGACCAGCCGTGTTCGATGGTTTAGTACTGTTACCTGAAGGCCCCGCCGCAGCCCCGCCCCCAGCATCTTCACTCAGCAATTCATCTTCCAGCTTGCTGGCTTCAGCTGCATCACGTTTCGCTTTTTCTTTGGCTTCTTTTGCTGCCTTAGCTTTAGCGGCTTTCTCAGCTTTTTCTGCCTTCAGTTTTTCTGCTTTTTCTTTAGCCTCTTGTTCAGCTTTCTTAGCTTCTTCTGCCTTTTCTTTGGCTTCTTTTTCAGCTTTTTCTTTAGCTTCCTGTTTGGCTTTCTCTTTGGCTTCTTTGTCAGCTTTTTCTTTTGCTGCTTTTTCTGCCTTCAGTTTTTCAGCCTTTTCTTCAGCTTCTTTCTGATCAGCCAGCTTTTTCTCTTCTTCCTGTTTTTTCTTCAGCTCTTCTTTTTTCTTCTGCAGTGCTATCGCTTTCTGCTTCAGAATTTCTTCCTGACGCGCTTTCTCTTTTTGCGCACGTTCAGCTGCCTGCTGCTTTTTAAGCTGAATGGTTTTTTCCAGTTTCGCCTGTCGAGCCGCTTCTGCAGCCGCTGCCTTTTCTTCAGCTTCTTCTTTTGCAGCTTCCGCTTTTTTAGCTTTCTGCTGTTTAACAAACTGTTTGTGCTGATCAAACTGCAATTGATCAATCACGACTGCATTCACAATACCACCACCGCCGCCACCGCCACCGGCAGGCCGTTTTGGCTTATCCAGATTCCATTTCAAAATGAACATCAGGATCAAAAGTGCATGCAGTATGATAGAGATTACTATCGGACCTCTCATGCCACGTTTCACGACACCACTACTCCGTTATTTTTTTTGCTCGGAAGAAGGCTGAGTCATCAGGCCGACACTTTCTACACCTGCATCTTTCAGAGATGCCATTAACTGGATGATGGCGTCATATTTCACTTCTTTATCGCCCCCTACCAGCACGGGAACATTCGGGTGCGTTTTATGAAAGTCAGACACGATCCCTGCTAATTCAACCAGATCAGCGACATCGCGACTGTCTTCAGTACTCAGTTTAATTGAGTAATGACCGTCTTTATCTACCTCAGCAATGACGGGCAATTCAGAATCTTCCGACAACTGCTGAGATGTCGTCTGTGGCAAATCAACTTTTACACTCTGCATAACGACTGGTGCGGTTGCCATGAAGATGATCAGCAACACCAGCATAACGTCGATGTAAGGTACGACGTTAATTTCGGCAACAGCGCGTTTTTTACTGCGTTTGTTGACGTGCATTATTACTCACCTTTGTTGCCAAGCTGACGGTTCAGGATCGTAGAGAATTCATCCATAAAGTTGACGTATTCATTATCCAGACGTTCAACTTTTGTACTAAAACGGTTGTACGCGACTACAGCCGGGATCGCAGCGAACAGACCCATCGCCGTTGCAATCAGCGCTTCTGCAATTGGCGGCGCAACCATGGCCAGTGAGGCGTTTTTGACCGCAGACAGCGCGATGAAGGCGTGCATGATCCCCCATACAGTACCGAACAAACCTATGTACGGACTGATAGAACCGATAGTCGCCAGCACAGGCAAATGCGTTTCCAGCTCGTCAATTTCACGAGAGAGCGATACACGCATGGCCCGGTAGGTGCCATCCATGATCATTTCCTGATTCTTCAGGCCGCTGTTATGCAGACGGGCGAACTCTTTAAAACCAGAATAAAAGATCTGTTCCAGACCACTCAACTCATCACGACGATTTGAGCACTCCTGATAAAGACGATTGAGATCAATACCTGACCAGAAGCGCTCTTCAAACTGTTCAGAGACCATACGCGCTGCTTTCAGAATTTTGGTGCGCTGTACGATTATCGCCCATGACGCAATCGACATAGACAACAGAATCAACATTACGATTTGTACCAACGGGCTGGCTTCAAAAATCAGGTTGGTAAACGACATTTCAGCTGGTTGCACGAGCAATCACTCCACTTACATGATCAGGAATAGCAATAGGTTTCATTGCAGTGATGTTGACACAGGCTATCGTCACTTTCGCTGTCACGATGGTCCGTCCCGTTTCATCTGCAATTTCTTGGGAAAATATCAGAGAAGCTCGTTTTTGCTGAGCGACCTGACAGGAAACAGTCAGCCGCTGGTTAAAACGGGCCGCATTACGGAATTCAATATCGATATGGCGCACGACAAAAGCTACGCCCAGCTGTAAGAGCTGATCTTGCTCTATACCCAACTGTCGCAGCCATTCTGTACGCGCACGTTCCAGAAACTTCAGGTAATTTGCGTTATATACAATGCCACCGGCATCGGTATCTTCATAATAGATCCGCACCGGCCAGCTAAAATCTGAGTTGACCATCGAGCTCAATCCCGCAGTCGTAAGACGGGCGTATGATACCCCAGCAAGATTAAGGAAAGAAGGTGATCTTGCTCACTTTATTTCTTCCAGAAAAAAGCCACCTGATTTAGGTGGCCTCTGACACTAATTTATATCATTTATCGTCGACACGACGATCCATGTTTTCAGTATGCTCTAACCATAGCGCATTGATAATGCCGAAAGCACAAGCCAACAATACGCCCAGAACCCATGTGAAATACCACATAAACTATCTCCTAGTAGACTGAGTGCTTGTTCTTTTCTACAAACTGGCTGCTAACACGACCGAACATTTTGACATAAGTCCAGATGGTATAGCCCAAAACAATCGGGACAAAAATACCAGCCGCAAACGTCATCACTGTCAGCGTGTTCTTAGATGAAGTTGCATCCCACATAGTCAGACTATGAGCAGGATTCAGGCTGGATGGCATAACAAACGGGAACATTGAGAAACCCGCAGTCAGGATCACACCAGCAATCATCAGTGATGAGAACAGGAAAGCAAACCCAGCACGATCAAAACGGGCTGCCAGTATGGTCAGAGCCGCCATTGCCAGCCCACCAACCGGAGCCGCCATCATCCACGGATATAGATTGTAGTTTTGCATCCAGGCACCGGCAGATACGGCAACGTCTTTATTCAGTGGGTTGGAAGCTGCTTCTGTGCCTGCAAATTTCACGATAGTGTAACCGTCGATACCATTCGCCACCCAATAACCGGCAACCGCGAATAGAACCATGGTCAGTAATGCAGTTAACATGGCTGTTTTACGGGCACGATCCTGCAGTTCACCTTCTGTCTTCATCATCAGCCAGGTTGCCCCTTGAGTGACAAACATCATCAGGCTGACTACACCGGCCAGCAGGCCAAACGGATTCAGTAACTGGAAGAATGAACCTTCGTAGGTTGTACGCATCAGTGAATCAACACTAAACGGCATGCCCTGCAGCAAGTTACCAAATGCTACACCAATCACAGTCGGAGGAACGAAACCACCGATAAACAGACACCAGTCCCAGCTATTGCGCCAGCGGGAATTTTCTAGTTTGGAGCGGTAATCAAAACCAACTGGACGGAAAAACAATGCCATCAGCGTCAGGATCATCGCAATATAAAAACCGGAAAATGCAGTGGCATAGACCATTGGCCAAGCGGCAAACAGTGCGCCACCTGCCGTAATCAACCATACCTGGTTACCATCCCAGTGCGGGGCAATGGTATTAATCATGACACGACGTTCAGTATCTGTTTTTCCCAGAATAGGCAACAGAGTGCCTACTCCCATATCAAATCCGTCGGTAACAGCGAATCCGATCAGTAAGACACCAATCAGTACCCACCAAATCAGACGTAATACTTCGTAATCAAACATGATGGATCCCTCTTATGCCTGTTCTGTTTCGTAGAAATATTTACCAGTCTTCAGGCTGCTCGGACCTTTACGGGCAAATTTGACCATCAGGTACATTTCAATCACCAGAAGCACGGTATAGAACGCACAAATACCAATCATAGAGAACAGCACATCACTCGGAGACAACGTTGATGCCGAAAGATACGTTGGCAATACCTCACCGATAGTCCATGGCTGACGGCCAATTTCAGCCACAATCCAGCCAGCTTCGATTGCAATCCATGGCAATGGAATTCCCCACAGTAATGCCTTGAGCAACCAAGTTCGCTCACCGATACGGTGACGGCAACTGTCATAGAATGCCAACCCGATCAGCAACAGCATCAGGACACCTGCGCCTACCATTGCGCGGAAAGAGAAGAACACAGGAGCAACCGGAGGAATAGAATCATTCGCCGCCATTTTGATTTGTTCTTCTGTTGCATCAACAATATTCGGAGCATATGGGCTTAACAATAAGCCATAGCCTAAATCAACCTTCAGCTCTTGGAACTTAGTCAGATTTTCAGGGGTTTTCTCGCCAGCCTGCAGTTTTTTCATCAGGCTGTACGCCACCATACCATTGCGGATGCGTTTTTCATTTTCAGCAATCTGATCTTTCAGACCTGGAATTTCTTCATCAATAGAGCGGGTTGCAATGATCCCGGCCAGATATGGAATCTCGCTGGCAAAATCAGTTTTCTGATTTTTCTGATCAGGAAGACCAAATACAGTAAACGGAGCTGGTGCAGGATGGGTTTCCCACTGAGATTCCATCGCAGCCAGTTTAGCTTTCTGTACTTCACCAGTGCGATAGCCAGATTCGTCACCAAGCACAATCACTGACAAAATCGATGCCATACCAAAAGCAGCGGCGATCGCGAATGAACGACGAGCGAACGGAATATCACGCTTTCTCAGTAGATAGTAGGACGATATGCCTAGAACGAACATAGAACCACAAGTATAACCCGCAGCCACTGTGTGTACGAATTTGACCTGTGCAACCGGGTTGAAAATCAGATCAGCAAAACTGACCATTTCCATACGCATGGTTTCAAAATTGAATTCTGAACCAACCGGAAATTGCATCCAGCCGTTAGCAACCAGGATCCACAGTGCTGACAAGTTAGTACCTAATGCCATTAGCCATGTGGAAGTCAGATGCTGGACTTTAGTCAGACGATCCCACCCGAAGAAGAACATGCCCACGAAGGTGGATTCAAGGAAGAATGCCATCAAACCTTCGATCGCCAGTGGTGCACCAAAAATGTCACCGACGTAATGAGAATAATATGACCAGTTGGTACCAAACTGGAACTCCATGGTCAGACCGGTAGTCACCCCCAGGGCAAAATTGATACCAAATAATTTACCCCAGAACTTGGTCATGTCCTTATAGATAGGGTTGTTTGTCATCACATACACTGACTCCATTATTGCCAGGATGAATGTCATCCCGATTGTTAATGGAACGAACAGGAAGTGATAGAGTGCTGTAGCGGCAAACTGGAGCCGCGACAGATCAACCACAAGTTCATTGATCATGATTATTCCTCATCATAAGTGACAATTTTTTGCAGACTTAATCCGTATAATCCGGCGTCGTCATTCTAATGTTGCATTTTAAGTAAATGTTATACTATTTGACACAAATTTGGATCATTTTTGCCATAAATGTAGTTAAAACTTAGCATTTTTGCGAAACCAAAAAGATGAGAACAGCTCTCAAATTTAACCATTATTTAACCTTGGTTGGGTTGTTTTATTGTAAATCACATCGGTGAGTTAATGATTAATTAATTCCTTTTTGTTGATTTAACTCAAAAATCAGCTTTATTACGGGAGTGATTGTAGTTTTATTATTTTCATTGCGAATTATGAGAAACAAACCCCCGAATTCAAGTCCGAAGTGCGACAC
>SSEX01000115.1 GCA_008015085.1 Tolumonas sp.
CAAGGGACGGCCGAGATAGGGAGGACGCATTTAACCCGGCTGTTGGATAACGGCTGGTTGCAGGAAGCCTAATCCGAAGCCGTCTTTTGCGGCGGCATTTGAAAGACGTTCAAATGCACCGAATACTCGTTGTTGCTCATCTTCGGTCATGCCCGTACCGGTATCTTCAACGATAAGTTTCAGCAAACCGTTATCATAATCCGCTGCCAATGATACACTACCGTTATCCGTGAACTTGATGGCGTTTGACAACAAGTTGTTGCCGATTTGCAGGATACGTTCCTTGTCGGTCAAAACCACCGCATCGGTGTGGCTCTCCACTATCAAAGTCAGCCCCTTGTTCATGGCAATGGGCATGAACTCCGTTTCAAGAATATGCGTGATTGCGGAAATCCTGCAAGGGGAAAGGTTGGGTTGCTCCTTGCCGTTGTCCAGACGGAAGAAATCCAGCAGCGTGTTGAGCATCTCCCGCATACGCTCGGAAGATTGCCGGATATTATCCACATACATGGTGCTTTTATCCGCGCTACAACTTTTCTGCATCAGTCCGGCATAGCCTCATTTTGTCAATCGTATTTTTTCGTGGTAGAAGTAGTTTACGATGACAGGTTTGCCTTTTTCCGAGCGTCCGTATGGCAGATCGTTTATACGATACGGGAAGCCCTGCTCCTTGGCGTAATTTGAAATGTCCTGCTCCAATGCCTGCCAGTATTCAAGCCTTTTTTTATTGTAAATTCCCTCGTAAAGCGGTATGAGGTCAGGATACTTCTCACGGATATACGTCATTATCCCGCCTTTGAACTGCCCGCGTAAATTCAGGTTTTCAAGCCAGATTAAATCAGCATAATCTTTTACCTCCTCTATTATTGCCTTTACGTCTGTTATTCTGGGGAATATGGGCGAGACGAAGCATACGGTGCGGATACCTGCCTCGTATGTCTGACGCATCGCTTTCAGACGGCGTTCAATGCTTACGGCGTTGTCCATATCTGCGCAGAACTGCTCGTCGAGCGTATTGACAGACCATGACACAGTCACTTTGGGAAAACTCTTCAACAGGTCGAGATCGCGAAGGACAAGATCGGACTTTGTGCATATCATAATCTCGGCATCGCTTCCTCGCAGCTCTTCGAGCAGCCTTCGGGTACGGTGGAATTCTTCTTCATACGGATTGTAACCGTCCGTCACAGACCCTATTACAACACGTTCACCGTCGTATTTATGAGGATTCGTTATCGGCTTCCAGTTTTTTACATCTAAAAACGTACCCCACGGCTCGGTGTGCCCGGTGAACCGTTTCATGAACGATGCGTAGCAATACCTGCAGGCGTGGGGACACCCTACATAAGGGTTGACCGAATATCCTCCCACCGGCAGAGAGGATTTGGTCATTACACTCTTTACATCTATTTCCTTTATTGTATCCATATTCATTGTATTCGTCTGGTAAATTGTTCCGGCAATTCCTGAATCATTCTTTCGTCGCCCATAATCGGCAGCAAATCCTCTTTCATGAACACCGGTATGCCATGAGCCTTTGCCTGTTCTGCAATGCTAAGCACCCATTCGGGGCGCGAATATGACTTTCCTTTTCGGTTTCCGGTCTCTGTGCCTATGACAATCCAGTCAATTCCCTCGAAATCAATCTCGCCGATATCATCGAAGAGAGGTTCAAACGTGACATGGTAGTGTCGTGCTTTGATATTCTTTTTCAAATCATCAATCCTCCTTTTCTCGGAACTGCGCGTAACGGTCACGCCCATCCATACGTTCTCGTCGTCAGAGGAGAAACTGATTTTGTCAGGGCGCTTCGTCAGAAAGATATAGGCGTGCTGGGGATTGCTGCTGATCCGCTCGAAAATTTCTGCGTTCCATTCAGGCTTCCAATCGGAGAAATCGCTCATTCCTGTCATGAGCCACACATGAGGACGGGACGTATCGATGATGCGCAGTTTTCGTTCCATGTATTCAGGCACGGAAAAGTCGTCGGTAATGTGGAAACGGCGGCAGTTGTTACGGGCATAGCAGTAAGGGCATCCTATAGTGCACCCTACCACTATGTTCATGTTTTTTATCAGGGATTTAATGCAGACACTCATAACACAACTGTTTCTCCGTCCTCCGGGATAATCAGCCGGCTCATGTCGGCTTCGTGATGCGTTGCCTCATTGCGCAGAATTGCACGGGTGGTCTGGCAATGGTCGATGGCATCCATGTGTACGGCTATCAGCTTGATATGCGAAGGCAATTCGTCAAGTATCTGCATCACTTCGTTCTCGTCGGGGATGATAGGACCGTCCGTTTTGGAAAATTCGGGAAAGATTGCACCTCCGGAGTTTACCACGATATAGTCAGGATTGAACCGTTCCACGGTGTCTCGGATACATGCTTCCCATCGGCAGTCACCCATTATATAAACGGTCGGGAAGCCCTCGGCTTTTAGCACATAACCTGATACAGGTCCCATCATCTGCCCGATCTGCCCGAAACCATGATGTCCGGTCGTGCGGTAAATGGATATGCCGTCTATTGTTTTTATTTCTTCGATGGGTATCACATTTGTAAATCCGTCGTTTCTGATGGCGTCCGCGTCCTGGGGCTGAACGTAGAAAGGAATTTCTTTGGGCAAATGTGTGGGGACACTCGGCTCGTAATGGTCGATGTGATTGTGGGTCAGGAGCACCATGTCCACGCCTCCGATAATATCCTGAATAGGAATGGTGAGGTGTACCCTCGGTGTTTTATTCACACCGAGGGCCGATATCAAAGTGCCTTTGTCGGCTAAAACGGGGTCAATTAGCATGGTGTGTCCCGCATACCTGATTTTCAAGGTGGCATTGCGCACCAATTGTACTGTAGATGTCTTTTTCATGACTATATGTCTTGTTATTGATTACGGGTGCAAAGTTCGGAAGAATCCGGCGAAACATCTATGCCTGAAAAAACGGTAATTATGCCATTTTGATAAATGAAATTATTATCTTTGCAAAAACGACAAGGATATGGACGAGATAATCAACCCTGATCGACTGGTCAGCGTACCGTTCAACAAGACACGCTGCGGCGTGGATTTTTACATCAATACTGCCATAAACAAGGACATCGGACTTGTGCTGACAGAAAACAAGCGGTTTAAGACAGACTTCTTCAGCTTCTACTTTTTCCGAAAGGCAAACGGATATTTGCTACTGAACTTCCGCAAGATTGAACTGCGCGACGGCATGGTTCTCCTGCTTTCACCCCATCAGCAACAAGAGTGGCATGTAGATGAGACGGCGTTGGATTACACGTTCCTTATATTCCGCGAAGATTTCATGCGTACTTTTATCGCCGACAAGTTCTTCGTTTTTCGCCTTTTGTATTGTTACCAGACAGATACGCCGCCTTACATCAATGCCACACATGACGAAATGAAGGAATATATGCGGCTGCTCGGAAAGATTAAGTATGAGCTGATGAATCCAGTGTCCGATACGTACAATATCATTGTTTCCTTACTATATTATCTTTTGCTGATTATCAATCGTACATACGCTGCCGCCTATTGCTTGCCCGCTGAAATTGCTAAAAACAATTTCGCTTTTCGGTTCAAGGACTTGTTGGAACAGAATATCCGCACCCACCAGCGGGTGCAGGAATATGCAGACATGCTTCATGTCAGTCGCATCACACTCAATAACTCAGTAAAAGCCCAATTCGGAGTATCAGCTACCCATTTGATAAAACAACGTCTGCTTGAGGAACTGAAGAACGAATTGCTATTCTCCAACCGCACTGTCAGTGAAATGGCGGATGATTTCAATTTCTCTGATCCGAGCCATCTCATGCGCTTCTTCAAACAGCAAACAGGCAAAACATTTACTCAGTACATGACGGATTACAATAAAGGCATATACGAATAACTTCTTAATATAGTCGATAGCGGCTATCGAAATATGGTTGTTGATGTTCAGGCGTTTTTGTACTGCATGAACCATTTTACGATTTCTGGATCTTCGTGCGAGCCGAGTAAGAAAGGCTTGTCGGTATCCAGCGTCTTTATCCGTGCCATGTCGTCGGCCGACAGGGTGAAGTCTAATATGTCGAGATTCTGCTTCATGCGTTCCGGTTTCACAGACTTAGGAATAATTATGCACACTGATATTTATCGCGCCCGGACAGGTGTTCGGTGCGGAAGATGACGGCATGCAGTTCCAACCAGATGGCTACCTGCTTATGTTCCATCCCGACCTGCTGCGGAATACACCTCTCGGGCGGATAATGCGTGAATATTCGTTCTTTTCCTACGAGACAAACGAGGCATTGCACCTTAGTGTGGAAGAACGGCAAATCATCATGGATTGCTTCCACAAGATTCAATATGAATTGAACCATCCGATACACCGTCACAGCAAGAACCTCATCACAGACAGCATCAAGACGTTCCTTGATTACTGCACACGTTTCTATGACCGCCAGTTCATCACACGCGACAACCAAAACCGAGACATCCTCGCAAGATTTGAGCGGTTGCTTGACGAATACTTCCATGATGGGGCTGCTAAACGGATAGGCTTGCCCACTGTACAGTATTGTGCAGACAAGCTCTGCCTCTCGCCCAACTATTTCAGTGATTTATTGAAAAAAGAAACAGGTTCAACCGCCCTGCATTTCATTCATGACAAGTCTATTGAAATAGCCAAGACGGAACTTGCATCTACAGACGACACCGTTAATGAAATCGCCTATAATCTCGGTTTTCAGTACCCGCAACATTTTACCCGACTGTTCAAGAAAGAGGTAGGTTACACTCCGAATGAATATAGAGCGCAAGTGTCGTGAGAATTGGATTAGTACAGAATATTAGAACCCAACACCTCTCTTGCGCTTAACTTTCTTCCTTCTGCGAAGTATATCCACCATTTCCTGATTGGCTTCCGCATCAGCAGTGTTATAAGATGAGCCACTGCTTTTTAGCAATCCCCAAGAGCCGTTGAACAACTCGCTTTGTGCCGTGCCGGACGGTGCGCTTGGTGTAGCCGTTTCATATATTCCGGCTGTTATTCCCATACGTTCCCTGCATCTGTTGTGCTGCAAAGCCGCGTCAATCTTGGAATAACTGAAACGCCTGTCCACTTTGGAGCCGTTGAAATGGTAGCCATTCATGGAGAATACAACACCCTGCACCTCGCTGGTCTGCCCCTTATGCTTGAAATGTACTTCCACTCCCTGCCGTTTCAGGTTGGCGATAAGCACGTTCCAGTTGCCGCATCTGCCGACTTCCATTTTGATGATGTCGTAAAGCGCATATTTCGTCCTGTCTGGCTCTTTCAGGCGGTTGCGTTTGACATTGTCCTTTCCGCCAGCCATATGCAAGCCGTATTTCAAGGTCAATTCCTTGCAGATGCGGGTACTGCGCAGACGCTCGTGCCTGTCCGATATGGTATTGCCGTTGTTGTCTATGCGGTTGAAAGCAATATGCACGTGCGGATGCTCCTTGTCGAAATGCTGGGCGATGAAGAACTGCGTATTCTTGATTCCCATCCGTTCCATATATTCAAGCGCGATGCCTGCCATGATACGGTTCGTCAGCCGTAACTCATCCTCTTTGGAAAAACTCAACGCGATATGTCCGACAGGTTTTGTCACCTTATCGTTCATCCGTGACTGGGCATTGAAACTCATGGCGATAGTTTCCAGATTTTCCATAAACAAGCCTTCGCTTGCTACTATCTGCGTATCCTTCTTCTTGTCGATGATGTAATCCACCGCACCCTTGAAGTCGCTTCCTTTTACGATTTTCGCCATCATATCCCTATCTTGGTTATAAGTTCATGAATCCTTGCCACTGCCACCTTGCAGTCCCACCGTTCATCGTGGAAGCCTCCGGCGTTTGCCTTACGCGCAAGCTGGTTGAGATTGTTAGCCATGCCGCAGAGTTGGCGGATGTATCCGGCATGTTCCTCCGACAGCCGTTCTTTCACATGACCGTTACGGAAACATTCCCTCATGTACTCGCTTGGTGATACGCCCGCCTCATGCGATCGTGTCAGCAGGCGGAAGTAGTCGGCTGCCGTCATTTTCACTGCGATACGGTATTTCAGTTTCTCGGTTGCTGTTAATTCTTTGTATTTTCTTACCTGCCTCAAATCCGCAACTAAGCCCTTCAACGTCCTTCTTGCGTGTACACGTCCTCTCATTACTGAATTATCAGATAAATTGAGGCAGAAACACCCACTTCTGCCTACAACATCCCCTTACCCCACAATGCGACTTGAGACAATACGCAGTATCATACCCATAAGTTGTAGGCGTTATCCAAAATCAGTCTGAAAAATATCTGCGTAAGCATTATTACAGGTATAGATATTCAGCACATACCGCCTTGATGTCCTGATCCACTTGGCTGGTACAGAGATAAACCTGAAGACAAACGCTTTTATGCGACTTGTTGCATTGAGTCCGAACCTCTTTACGTCAAGTCTGTGGATAATGGCCTTGTAGAAATTACGGATAAGTGCCGTAAGAAGAAGGAACACAGTGTTCTCTGCCATGAAGGATTTGGGCAATCTGTCCCACCCGAAACCATTGTTCATATCATCGAAGATACGTTCCTTTCCTCCACGAAGGTTATAGAACTCGACAATTTCTCTTGTGGAAGATTCATAGTCGTTAGTCAGGATACAACGGTATGTGTATTCTCCTTCCCAAAGATCCTGCACACCATCCATCCGTTTCTGTCTTTGAATCACAAGTCGGTATGCTTTACCCTTCCACTTCTCAACAAGGATAGAGTTCAATTCAAACTCAATGCCATTGATTTCCTCAGTCTTCCAGCCTCTGAGAGCAAATATGTCATTGTAGATCTAACTGCTGCGGTTAGTGCGGATATAGAAGGACTTGCAGTGTTTCTCTATTTCCTCCACGATTTCCTCGGAACATGATCCGCAATCAGCTCTGAAACGATTGATAGTGAGCCTGTTCTGTTCAAATCTCTCAAAGAACCTCTTCAGCGTGTCCTTCTGATGAAAACGAAGGTTTTCGTTAAGCCAGATGAGCAGAGCTAAGTTTACTTAAGCTCTGCCATGGCGAGAAAACGTGCCATGAAATGGAACTTTTGTGTTACCATCGCTATTCTCAATGCCAACAATCAAGTCACCAATAACCGCCACGCCAGGGCGATAACCAGAGAACTTCTTGTATGTAGGCTTTGCATCATACTTCTCACCCTCTTTCAGTTGGCCAGATGCAAACATACAATTGAGCAGTAAAGTATTGAGAGTGTCAGCCGTGTTGAAATCGTAGTTCTTACCCG
>SSEX01000117.1 GCA_008015085.1 Tolumonas sp.
AGCCAAGGTAGAACATCCGTTCCGCATCATAAAGTGCCAGTTCGGCTTTGTGAAAGCCCGCTATAAAGGCTTGGTGAAAAACGATAATCATCTGGCGATGTTATTTGCGTTGGCCAACATCGTCAGAGTGGACCAGATGTTACGCTATGAGCCGAAGACTACCTAAAATCAGGGAGTAAGCCAGAAAACTGGTTAAATGTGGGGTAAAACTGCTGTTTTTTAGTCAAAAATAGGAAAATCGGGGCGGAAAAAGTACATGAAGACATTTCGGTAGATTTAAGCCTCAATGCGATGACTTGATCGCAGGTTCCCTAAGTCAAGTCTCGGTTATGGGTTTTTTCTGCATAAATTATAAGCGTTTGAACATAAGAAAAATAATTGCTGGCGGTCAGGTCACATTCAGTATTACCTTCAATGTGTGAGAATCAGCGTTTACCACATGGCCCTGGCATTATTAGTCTGAATTATTCGATGGGAGGATACGATGGATGATCTTCTTGAGTTACTGGCACAGCAACGCGGAATAGGGCAAGAATATACAGATATCTGGGGGAAAACGACCCGGACATCGCTGGAAAATAAGCAGGCAATCCTGAGTGCTATGGGGTATGCCGTTACTGAACCGGATAGATTGACCAGACAGCTTCATGCGGAAGAGCTGGCGCACTGGCAGCAGATATTAGACCCGGTATATGTGCGAAGGCAGCAAGCTGAATATCAGCTGGTTTGTCGTTTACCTGCTGGTGCCGGATTGAAGTGGCGCTGGGATATTCAGCTGGAGTCTGGCGATACAATAAATGGATTTATTGAGTTTGCCGACAGTCAGAAACTAAATATATTCAGCCATAATGAATTATTAATTTCTGAATATAATTTAATTATCCAGCAGAATATTCCATTCGGTTATCACAAGTTAGTTCTTTTATCTGATAAAAACCCTCAAATAGCTGCAACATCATCATTCATTATTGCTCCTGCTCATTGTTTTCATCCTGCAGTTGTTCAACAGCAGCAGAAATGCTGGGGACCAAGCGTGCAGCTGTACACGTTGCGCAGTCAGCGTAACTGGGGTGTTGGTGATTTTACTGATCTGAAAACATTATTACGGGGTGTTGCTGCCTGGGGGGCTGATTTTGTTGGTCTGAATCCGATCCATTCGCTGTATCCGGCAAATCCGGATGCTTGCAGCCCCTATAGCCCGTCTTCGCGCCGCTGGTTGAATATTATCTATATTGATGCTGAGGCTACGCCTGAGTTTCAAGCTAACCCTGAGATCCAGAAAGCATTAGCCAGCGCTGACGAGCAAGAGAAGTTACAGCAGCTACGTGCTGCAGAATGGATTGATTACAAGGCTGTTTTTGCTTTTAAGCTGCGCTGGCTGCGGCAAATTTTTGAAAATGCAGATCTTTCATCCCGCAGTGAGCGGGGTCAGGCGTTTGCGGATTATATTGCTGCCGGCGGCGATAGCCTGCAGCAGATGGCAACATTTGATGCGCTGCAGAATACACTGTATGCCGGTGGACTGGATGCGTGGGGACCACCGGTATGGCCGGAAGTTTATCGTGATTATCAGTCTGCAGCAGTTAAAACCTGGATTGCATCACATCAACTGGATATTCGTTTTTATCTCTACCTGCAGTGGATTGCTGAACAGCAATTATCAGAGGCTGAGCAGCTGGCTAAAGGTTTAGGTATGCGTATTGGTTTATACCGTGATCTGGCTGTGGGTGTTTCTGAAGGTTCGTGTGAGATCTGGGCAAACAAAGAGCTGTATTGTCCTAAAGCCAGTATCGGTGCGCCGCCTGATCCGCTTGGTCCTCAAGGACAAAACTGGGGGTTACCTCCGATCGATCCTGTCAGGTTGCGTCAGGCTGGTTATCAGCCCTTCATCGAATTACTGCGAGCGAATATGCGCGGTTGTGGAGCGCTGCGAATTGACCATGTGATGGGGTTATATCGCTTGTGGTGGGTTCCGCCGGGAGCACCTTCCAGCATGGGAGCTTATGTTTATTATCCGGTTGAGGATTTACTGGCGATTCTGGCTTTGGAGTCTCACCGTCAGCGTTGCCTTGTGATAGGTGAGGATTTAGGCACAGTACCGGCGGAAATGCGAACATTGTTACATGACAATGGTATCTATTCTTATAAGGTTTTTTTCTTTGAACGTGCGCAGGATGGTGGTTATTTCTCACCGGTACATTATCCGGCCCAAGCTATGTCAGCATTAACTACACACGATATGCCAACCCTGCGTGGATTCTGGCACTGCGATGATTTGTCGCTTGGTCGTGATCTGGGTCTCTATCCTGATGAGGAAAAATTGCAGGATCTGTATCGGGAAAGGCACAGTGCCAAACAGGCCATTCTGGATTCACTGCGCTGGCATGGTTTGCTGCCCGGACATATTGGTAATGATGTCAGTTGGGTTGGTATGAATACGGCATTGTCTCATGCGTTACAGGAGCATATGTGCCGCGGGAATACAGCGTTGTTCAGTACACAGTTAGAGGATTGGCTTGAGATGGATAAGCCGGTCAATGTACCGGGGACCTGTACTGAATATCCGAACTGGCGCAGAAAGCTGAGCCGAG
The DNA here is from genome assembly GCA_008015085.1 of Tolumonas sp. GTDB lineage: Bacteria > Pseudomonadota > Gammaproteobacteria > Enterobacterales > Aeromonadaceae > Tolumonas. The sequence continues at coordinate 2,592 of SSEX01000117.1, forward strand.
ATCTGGAATGTTTCTTAAATGATCCTGTGCTGACTGAATTGGCTCACAGGCTGACTAATGCAAGAAAGCAAGCGCAATAAATTTAATATCAGCGAGTTAATGTATCTGTAGCTGATGTTTATTACTGATGTCATAGAGGTTTTTATATGTTGTTGAGAGAGCTTAATGAAGCACGTTGTGGGCAGCCGTTTGAAAAACTGGGCTGGGTGTATGACAACGAACAATCTTTATGGCGTCTGCGGGTCTGGTTACCGCATGCAACAGAAGTTGCTGTACGTCGGATTGAGAAAAAGACCCAGGAATGCAAATTAAAATGTATCAACGCAGATGGTTTGTTTGAAGCCGAATTTCCGGGTTTGGCACAGACATTTGCTTATGCGCTGAAAGTGGCTTATGGCGATGTGAAATCTGAATTAATTGATCCTTATCAGTTCCATGATGAAGCTTTCCGTGGGCTGGCTGAGATGAAAAACAGTGCGGATAATTTATACCGTACTCTGGGTGCTCAGCTCATGGAAACAGAAGTTAATGGCGTTAAGGTGAAAGGTGTTCGTTTTGCTGTGTATGCACCAAGTGCCATGTCAGTGAGCCTGATTGGGGACTTCAACTACTGGGATGGCCGACGTCATCCGATGCAGCGCAGTATGTGTGGCCACTGGGTGCTGTTTGTTCCGGGCCTGGATGCAGGAACCCGTTACAAGTTTGAGCTGAAAGACCTGCATGGTCATTGCTTGCCGCATAAGGCTGATCCAGTTGGATTCTATGCAGATCAGTATCCGTCTTTTGCATCAGTGGTTTACGATCACTCCAAATATCAATGGCATGATGCTGAATGGCAAAAATCACAACGTAACGACAAACTGGAACAGCCGGTTTCCATCTATGAAATGCATTTTGCTTCATGGAAACGACATGAAGATGGCAGTTCATTAAGCTATCGGGAAATGGCAGATCAGCTGATCCCGTATCTGCTGGAAATGAATTATACCCACATTGAATTGATGCCAATCATGGAGCATCCGTTTTCCGGTTCGTGGGGTTATCAGCCGCTGGGGCTGTTTGCGCCGACCAGTCGTTTTGGTTCGGCTGATGATTTCAAATATTTCGTCGATCGATGCCATCAGGCGGGGATTGGTATCATTCTGGATTGGGTTCCGGCGCACTTTCCATCTGACTCGCATGGTCTGGCGCGTTTTGATGGTACGCCACTGTATGAATATGAAGATCCGCGTCGTGGCTGGCACCCTGACTGGAATTCTTATATCTATGATTTTGGCCGGGAAACAGTGCGTCAGTTCCTGATCGCCAGTGCATTGTACTGGCTGGATCATTTCCACATCGATGGTCTGCGTGTAGATGCTGTTGCTTCTATGCTCTATTGGGACTATTCACGCGATGATGGTCAGTGGGTGCCGAATGTGGATGGTGGTAATCATAACTATGAAGCCATTTCGCTTCTGCAGTGGTTTAATCGGGAAGTGTATGAGCGTTATCCACATGCAATGACGATTGCTGAGGAGTCGACAGCATTTACCGGTGTTTCCCGCCCGACCTATACAGGCGGTCTGGGTTTTACCTTTAAATGGAATATGGGCTGGATGAACGACTCGCTGCGTTATATGGCCAAAGAGCCTGTTCATCGCAAATATCACCATAATGACCTGACGTTCTCGATGGTTTATCACTACAACGAAAACTTCGTGTTATCGCTGTCACACGATGAGGTCGTGCATGGTAAGCAATCGCTGTTGTACAAGATGCCGGGTGATGAGTGGCAACAGGCTGCGAACCTGCGTACCTACATGGGCTATATGTATGCGCATCCCGGTAAGAAGCTGAATTTTATGGGCACCGAGATCGCACAAGCGGCTGAATGGGATCATGATGGTCAGCTGGACTGGTGGTTACTCGGCTTTGATAAACACCGTGGCCAGAAAAATCTGATCCGTGATCTGAACCGTCTCTACCGCTCTGAACCGGCATTGTATGATGCAGATTATCAGCAAAGCGGGTTTGAGTGGCTGGATCATGCCAACTGGGAAAACAGCTCATTGCTGATGCTCCGCCGGAATAAAACGCAGGATCGTTTCATCATTGCTGCCTGCAACTTTACACCGGTTCCGCGGGATGGATTCCGTATCGGCGTACCAGAAGCCGGGCGTTATGAAATTGTGCTGAATACGGATAGTAGTGAATACTGGGGTAGTGATTATTCTGTAGGAGCTGAAGTGTTCCACTCAGAGGCAATTGATGCTCACGGGAAAAATAACTCGATAATGTTGAACTTGCCACCACTGGCCACCGTATTTATCAAAAAAGTGGCTGAGTAACAGCGCAACAGGCTCCTGTCGTGGTGTGACAGGAGCTGATGGAGTTAATAATGACGGATCGATATATATTACTGCCTGGTCGTGATACTCCGTTTGGGGCTGATCTGGATGCAAGTGGATGTAATTTTGTCGTATGGGCTCCGGATGCTGAACGTGTTGAATTATGTCTGTTTGACTCTAAAGAACAGGAAGTCGCCCGGTTAAGGTTTCGCGAGCGCCGGGGGCACCTTTGGTACGGTTATGTTCAGGGTGTGATTCCCGGTACGTTATATGGCTACCGGGTGCATGGCCCTAACGCTCCGGAACAGGGGCTGATATTTGATCCGCTGAAATTATTGTTAGATCCTTACGCAAAAGCGTTATCCCGCAAGCTTGAATGGAATGATGAACTCTATCAAGGTGACAGTCAGCAGATGATGCCCAAGGCGATCGCCTGGGAAGATGAGTTTGATTGGCAAGGTGTGAGTTCCCCCCGGCATACAGATGCCAATACGGTTCTCTATGAGGTTCATGTCAAAGGTTTTACGCAGCTGCATCCGGAGGTACCGGAGCAATTACGAGGTACTTATCTTGGGTTGTGTCAGCCTGCAGTGATTCGTCATTTGCAGGAATTAGGGATCACCAGCGTTCAGCTGATGCCTGTTGCCAGTTTTATGAGCGAACCTCGTTTAATCCAGCTGGGCTTAAAAAATTACTGGGGCTATAACTCGCTTTGCTTTATGGCGCCGGATCCTCGTTATGCTGTAAAACATGCAGTCACCGAATTCAAAACGATGGTTCGTGAACTGCACCGGGCCGGAATAGAAGTCATTCTCGATGTGGTGTTTAACCACACGGCCGAGGGCGGACAGGGTGGCCCGTTGCTGAGCTACAAGGGGCTGGATAACCGCAGTTATTACTGTTTCGACAATGGTGGTTTTGGTCCGGATTTCTCCCGTTACAGCAACATGACCGGATGTGGTAACACGTTCAATGTTGACCATCCGAATGCTTTGCGTCTGGTGATGGATAGTCTGCGCTATTGGGTGACGGAAATGCATGTGGATGGCTTCCGTTTTGATCTGGCTGTATCGCTGGCGCGTGAGGGAGGAGAATTCGACCCTTACGGTGGTTTCTGTAAAGCTCTGATCCAGGATCCTGTATTGCGCAATGTGAAGTTGATTTCGGAACCGTGGGATATCGGGCCATTTGGTTATCGCTTAGGCCAATTCCCAACCCAATGGCGAGAACTGAATGATCGGTATCGTGATACGGTTCGATCTTTCTGGCGTGGTGATATGGGGCGCATGGCTGAATTTGCCACCCGGCTGCTGGGTTCGCGCGATATTTTTCCCAAATCGTTGCGGGTGATTCATTCCAGTATCAATTTTATCTGCTACCACGATGGTTTTACGCTGGAAGATACGGTCAGCTATGAGCAACGGCATAACCAGGCAAATTCCGAAGAAAATCGTGACGGGCATGGTCATAATTTATCAAAGAATTATGGGATTGAAGGGCCAACCCGCGATCCGAAGATCTGCCGGTTAAGGGTGCAGCAAAAGCGCAATATGCTGGCGACTTTGTTCTTATCTCAGGGGATACCTCACCTGCTGGCCGGAGATGAGATGGGGCGTACTCAGCTCGGTAACAATAACGCCTATTGTCAGGATAACAGGATCAGCTGGGTCAACTGGCAGTTGAGTGAAGAGGATGAGGGTATACTGGCGTTTGTAAAACAGATGATCCGCATCCGTAAATCTGCAGCCGCTTTTACCGAATTGCATCTGGCAGAGGATCTGTATTTTGGTGTCAGAAGACATGCGGATGTCGTGCGCTGGTATCATCCTGATGGCAATGAGCTCACCGATAGTGACTGGAATGCACCGTCAGCTCAGGCGCTGGTGATGGAAATTGTGGCCGCTGAAAATCAGGAACACTGGCTGGTGTTGTTTAATGCCAGTGGTTATGCCATTCACTTTAGTTTACCGGAGCCGGGAGGGAAGACCTGCTGGACACTGGCTGCTGATACCGCCTTGCAGGATGGTAAGCATTTATTGACGGATGATTTGCCTCAGCTGGTGGCTGTGTGCAGCGCTCATGCGATGAAGCTGCTCCGGGCTTGTTCGCTGGGAGGATGTGATATCAATTAGATTTCTGATTAACCCTGTAGTTTGTAATTTGAATCTGCCTCCTAGCTCAATTAGTCTATTAACAATAAATTAACATTTATTGAGCGGACAGGAAGCAGATGACTAATTGGCGACAGAAATTAACACCGGAACAATTTCATATCTGCTGGGAAAAAGGCACTGAGCGGCCGTTTTCTGGAGCTTTACTGCATAACCGCAAAACCGGGATTTATCACTGTGTTTGCTGTGATGCCCCTTTGTTTGAATCTGACTCGAAATTTGATTCTGGCTGTGGCTGGCCAAGTTTCGATCGGTCTATTCCTGATGCAGTACGTTATGAAGAGGATCGTAGTCATGGCATGCGGCGGGTAGAAATCTTATGTGCTCAATGCGGCTCACATCTGGGGCATGTGTTTCCTGACGGCCCGACTGATACGGGAGAGCGTTATTGCGTCAACAGTCTTTCGCTGGAATTCAGTGAAGCAGGAAAGAAAGCGGAGTAGTCAGCAGCAGAAATGAAACCACCATCACCAGAGCCGGTATGGTGGTTTTGTTTTATGAACGATTAATGCGATAACTCGCCACGAAGATCCTGCTGCATCAGAGTGCGGATTTCTGCGGCAGACAGATCCTGACTCAGCAGGAAGTGTAATTTGGCTAAGGCAGCTTCTGTTGTCATATCGTAACCAGAAAGTACACCGGCATCAGCTAACGCGTTCCCGGTGGCGTAGCCGCCCATATTTACTTTCCCGCGCAGGCATTGACTAAGATTGACGATGATCACGCCACGAGCAGAAGCATCACGTAGTAACTCTAGCATGGCCGGGTTTTGCGGAGCGTTGCCTACTCCATAAGTCAGCAGGATCAATGCTTTAACCGGTTGCAGCAGAATATTGGCTATTACATCTACTGAAATGCCAGGATACAGGGTAACGACGCCAATCGGTTGTGGCTGAATCGAATGCATTTTTAGCGGCTTGTCACTGGCGATAGCGGGTTTGCCTGCGTTCCATTCAATATGAATACCGGCATCCAGCAGCGGTGCAAAATCAGGCGAATCAAAGGCATGGAAACCGTCGGCATGTACTTTGGTGCTACGGTTGCCGCGGAATAACTGGTTATTGAAATACAACGTGACTTCATGCACCGGATAGTTAGCGGCAATATACAGTGCATTCAGCAGGTTCTGTTGTCCGTCCGAACGCAATTCCGCCAGCGGGATCTGTGAGCCGGTGATGATGACGGGCTTATGCAGATCTTCCAGCATAAAAGACAATGCAGAAGCGGTATAAGACATGGTGTCAGTGCCATGCAGCACGACAAAGCCATCAAAGGCATCGTAATGATCGCGGATATCTTCGGCGATGCGTTGCCAGTCAGCCGGTGTCATGTCGGAAGAGTCAATCAGCGGATTGTATTCGTGAATTACATATTCGGGCATTTCTTCTCGGTGGAATTCCGGCATACCGGCCAGACAATTTTCCATAAACCCGGCCTGAGGAACGTAACCATGGCTGGAACGTTGCATCCCTATCGTACCGCCGGTATACGCGATATAAATTCTTTTTTTCATTAATCTTTTACCTGAAAGAAAGAGAGGCAAAGCCTCTCTATTGCTGACAAACCGGGCAGTAACTGTAAATACCTTGTGGATCCTGTAAAACGTTCAGCGGTTGCAGTGCCTGATTTGCCGAAGACCACCATTGCAGAGCCAGGTTGCCCAGAACGGAATGAGACACGGATGCGGGCAGTAATTCAGCACTCTGGTTGAAGAGCTCACGGAGTAATTTGTCTTTAGCCGATAGTTCCGGCTCCAGCAGGCGCAGCTGATAGTCAGTCAGCTTGGCCAGTTTGCTGGCTTCTGCGGCAGCGTGATCCAGGCCCCCCAGTTCATCTACTAAACCAAGTTTTTTGGCATCAGTGCCAACCCAGACCCGCCCTTGTGCAACTTTATCTACTTGTTCCGGTGTCATACCTCTGCCTTCAGCTACCAGATCGAGGAAACGCTGATAAGTATTTTCGACGTTCATCTGTACGATCTGTTTGATGTGATCCGGCAACGGCTGAGTCGGGCTAATTCCGGTGAAATCAGTAGTGCCCAGCCCATCGGTATGAATACCTAAGCTATTCAGCGCTTTGTCTGCAGTCAGGAACATACCGAAGACACCAATGGAGCCGGTGATGGTTGAGGGTTCTGCATAGATCTTGTCGGCATCAGCCGCAATCCAGTAACCCCCAGATGCCGCCGTGCTACCCATAGAAACTACCAGTGGTTTACCACTGGCTTTAAATGCCAGCAGGGCTGTGCGGATCTGTTCTGCGCCGAAGGCACTGCCGCCAGGGCTGTCGACGCGCAGGACCAGCGCTTTGATTTTGCTGTCATACATTGCATCGCGGATCTGTTTAGCCAGTGCTTCACCATTGATGGTGCCGGGCTGAACGCTACCGTCAATGATAGCGCCCGATGCGATCAGCAGGCCGATCGGTGGTTTTTTATCTGACAGGGAATAACGCGGAGGCAAAGATTGTAAATACTCTTCCATCGCAATACTGCGATAGTTGTGACCATCTTTGCCGGCAAAATCAGCAATTGTGTCGATGACATCATCGCTGGTCGCCAATTGATCGACCAGTCCCTGATCCAGCGCATATTGTGCTGCATTACCTTCCGCTTTCGTCAGACGTTCTAAAACCTGCTCTTTATTTGGGGCAACAGCATTTGCGGGAATATGACGGGCCTTGCTGACATCGGTAACGTATTGCTGCCAGACCTCGCCGAGCCAGCGTTGGTTGGCTTCACGAGCCTCTGGTGACATGTCATCACGAATATATGGTTCAACGAACGATTTATAAGTTCCGACGCGGAACACATGCGGGGTCAGGTTGAATTTTTCCAGTGCTGATTTGAAGTAGAGGGTATACAGGCCCATCCCCTGAATAGTCACTGCACCAGCCGGATTCAGCAATACGGTATCGGTATGTGCGGCCAGCAGATATTGGTGTTGCTGATAAAAATTACCAACAGCAACAACCGGTTTTTTACTTTGTCGGAAATCATCCAGCGCTTGAGCAATCGTCAGTAATTTACTCATTGACGACTGTTCCAGATCGGCTGTTTTTAGCACGATCCCTTTTACATGCGGGTCATTTTTGGCTTGCTGAAGCATATAGACCACATCACCGACGGCAACTTCACGAGGTTTATCACTGTCAGACAGCAATTTTTCCATCAATTGATCGGCTGGATTGGGTGTGGTTGGCTGCTCAACTAGTTTTCCGGCCAGATCCAGCACCAGAGCACCATCGTTGATAGTTGTTTCAGGTGTTTCCTGCTGCAGCCCGATGATAACTGCCAGCACAAGGGTGATGAATATCAGGTTGATGATCAGCAGACGGGTGAAATTGATGGTCCGCCAGAATGCGCGGAAGAACCATCTGATAGTTCTGAACAGAAAACGCATTGAATAATTCCCGTGAAAAATGAATAACGACATTATGTAAATAGCTGGCACAGATTACTACGCATCTGAGGGTAGATGCGATCTTTGATGCAGTTATCTGCGTAGATCCTATGCTATGTTGATAATAGGAATCAATAATGAGAGTTGATATGAATCAGGCTGCATTATCGTTACTGCTGACACGTTCATCGTGTGGGCTCTTACAGGCACCGGCTCCGTCAGGAGAGGTATTAGAGCATATTCTGCAGGCCGGCTTGCGGGCGCCGGATCATGGTCATTTGCAGCCCTTTCAGTTTTTACTGGCCAGCGGGGAAGGGCTCACTCGGTTGGGAGAATTGCTGGCTGACAGCGCTGCACAGGATGGAGCAGCAGAAGAGGTGGTTGAGCGTGCTGCACAACTGCCGCTACGGGCACCGCTAGTGATCACCGTTGTTGCCAAGGTAAAAGCGCATAGCAAAGTACCGCCATTTGAACAGCATCTCAGTGCCGGATGTGCAGTAATGGCGATGCAGATGGCTGCCCAGGCGCAAGGCTTTGGTGGCATATGGCGTTCCGGCCCGTTGATGTACTCCCGTAAACTTCATGAGTCTCTGGGGCTGGAAGAGCAGGATCAGATTGTTGGCTTTTTATATCTGGGCACACCAGCGACTTCACTGCGTATGCCCTCATTTGTGAACAGTGCGGAGTTTGTCCGCTGGATCTGATTATTGGGAAGTGCTCATTTCATCCAGTGTCAGTGAAAAACTGGGAATGAACACATCGATAAAATACTGCACGGCTGGGGTCATGCGCTCTTCAAGCATGATCTCCAGTCGCCGCTTGGCAAGAACAAATTCATTGTTTCCTGCAGCAATTTCTTCCAGACATTTGATATAGGCACAGAGTGTATCAGCCGCTTTAACGACTTTAGCGGATTCAGCATCCTGATATTCTGAATCCAGCAAGTCACGGTAATCATCGATAAACTCTTCTGGTAACAGTGACAGTAATTGTTTTTCGGAGAGCTTTTCTATCTTCTTATATTCGCTGGCAATGGCATTGTTCTGATATTTGACGGGGGTGGGCAGATCGCCGGTCAGGATCTCGGTCGCATCGTGAAACATTGCCATCAATGCGATATGGTCAGCATCGAGCGTTGTGCCGAATTTACGGTTGCTAATCAGTGCCAGCGCATGAGCCACCATGGCAACCTGCAGGCTGTGCTCACTGATATTTTCTTTCTGGATGTTACGCATCAGCGGCCAGCGGTAAATCAGCTTCATGCGCGAGAGCTGAGCGAAGAAATGACTGATGGAGACCGGTTGAATAGACATGACTGACTCACAGCGTGATGGGGTTGGATTATCTATAGCAAAAAAAAATGGCGACTATCAAGTCACCATTTCTCTGTATTACTGCTTATAGGTTTTCAGGAAGCGGGCCAGACGGGTCATCGCATCCTGTAACTGCTCTTCTGGTGGCAGGAACACGATACGGAAGTGATCCGGTGCCGGCCAGTTAAAACCGGTACCCTGCACAATCAGCATTTTTTCCTGTTGCAGCAGATCAAACACCATCTTCTGGTCATCTTTGATTGGATAAACCTTCGGATCGAGTTTCGGGAACATATACAGCGATCCTTTCGGTTTTACACAGGAA
>SSEX01000134.1 GCA_008015085.1 Tolumonas sp.
ACCGCCATCGGCAGTATCAATAGCCTGGTGCAGGAAGTGGATTCCGCTTCATCGGTGATCAGCATGCTGGCGCAGGAAACAGCCAGAATCGGCTCAGTGGTCGATGTGATCCGAGGTATTGCAGAACAAACCAACCTATTGGCTCTGAATGCGGCCATCGAAGCGGCCCGTGCCGGCGATCAGGGTCGTGGCTTTGCGGTTGTTGCCGATGAGGTACGCGCGCTAGCGGCCCGTACCCAGCAAAGCACTCAGGAAATCAATACTATGCTGCAAACGCTGCAACAGGGCGTCCGGCAAGCCGTCGATGCGATGGATGGCAGTCAGCACCACAGTCAGGAAACCGTTAGTGAAACAGCACGGATAGAAGATTCTCTCAGTACGGTGAATCAGGCCGTCAACATGATCAACGATATGAACCTGCAGATTGCCACCGCCGCCGAAGAACAGCATGCGGTCACGGAGGAAATCAGCCGTAATCTGGAGAACATCCAGCATATCGTGCAGGATCTCTCCAGTGCTGCCATAAAATCAGAGCAAACCACACAGGAAATGGCTTCTGCCGGTAAAGCATTGCAGGATCTGATCAAACAGTTCCGCTATTAGAATGCCGTACACTATCGTAATACGGGTTACCCGATTGGGTAGCCCGTTTTTATTGGCTTACCGCGGTTGAACTGCGTTTAGCTCGGAACAGCAACTCCAGCAGTAACGAGGCAAACACCGCCATAACACCCAGCCACTGCCAGTGGCTGAGAGCCTCATGCATCAGCACGCTACCAGCCAATACGGCCGTTAACGGGTTCAGCAGACTGATCAGCCCTATCCGGTTTAGCGTGAGATGGGTCATCCCCCAGATCCATAGCACATACGCTAGTGCTGAATTGAGCAACGATAACCAGGCTAACCCAAACCATTCATTACCGGTGGCAGGAACCGGCATCGAGCCCTCGAGCCAGAAGGCCAGCGGCAGGATCATGAGACCGCCCAGCAACAACTGCCAGCCAGTAAAGTTGATGAGATCCCCTTCCCATGGAAATTGCTGCAGCAGCATGCTACAGATACCAATCAGCAAGACTGAGAACAGCGCAGCGCTGACCCCCAGCAGAGTGAATCCACTCGCCGCCCCCAGCAGCAGCATAACGCCACCCAGCCCGATACAAGCACAACAAATGGCTTTGACGGAAGGTACTCGTTTCAGAAAAAACCACTGCAGACCAAGCAGCATCAGCGGCAAGGTAGCAGCGAGCGTGCCAGCGACAGAGCCCGGCAGTAGCAGAGCTGAGAGAAACAGTAACGGAAAGAACGCTCCGATATACAAAAAGCTAATCAGCAGCAGATACGGCACCTGTCGCCATGTCGGCAATCCCGGTCTGATCGCCAGTAACAGTAGTCCGGGCGGAATAGCCCGGATCACGGAAAGCCAGAGAGCAGGCCATTCCGGCAAGTATTTTCCGGTGATCAGATAGGTAGTCCCCCACAGAATAGGGGTCAATGCGACAAAAACGGGAGACATATGTATCTTCACAAAAAGAATCTTTATATGAAGATATTTTGGTTTGTTTTTAGGGCTTTCGTCAACTATCTTTATGCAAAGATAAATAGGGAGGTGAATCATGCAAACGGATCATGTCGATCGTATTCTTAGTCAGTGGCAACACGAGCGTCCGGAGCTGGACTCGCTGGCAATGAGTATCTTCGGCCGTTTATGGCGTCTGAATGCCATCGCCAGTAAAGCTGTTGAACGTGTGCATCTGGAGTTTGGCCTGACGCAGGCTGAGTTTGATGTTTTAGCCACACTGCGTCGCAGTGGTGAGCCTTATACCCTCAGCCCGACAGCGCTCTATACCTCGCTGATGCTGTCATCCGGCGCAATGACCAATCGGTTGGATAAACTGGAAGCGCGTGGTCTTATCTTCCGGGAACCATCACCGGAAGATCGCCGCAGTATGCTGGTTGCCTTAACCAAAACAGGATTAGCGCTGATTAATGAAACAATGACAGCGCATGTTGCCAATGAACAGAAGCTGTTACGTTCTTTAGATCGTGCTCAGCAACAGCAACTGGCTGATTTATTGAGAACATTATTGCTGGATATGAGTAAAGATCAGGCCGTAGACGAACCAACTGAATAAATACCGTAGTTTTTATGGTTTTTATTTTATTTATTTAGCCAATTCATTTTCGCGGTTGCCTGCGAAGAGAGTCACGGAATGCAGGCAATCAGCTCCTATGATGGCCGCCCGACTTTCAGTATCCCGAAATTATAAATGCGGCTGCAACCCCGGCTTATGCCTTATAACACCGGCATGACTTTTAAAAATCGTCTTTTTTTACTGCTGTTGCTGGTCATTGGCCTGCAACTGCTGGTTATCAGCATTTATGTCCATCACCGGATCGCCGATATTCTGGATCATGAAATCGGTAACCGGGCACTGGTCCAGGCTCGCCAGATCGCGACGAATCCGATAATTGTGCAGTGCATGATCCGCAAGGATTACCCCAAAATCCGTGAATACATTGATACGCTGCAACGCTCTTACTCCGATGCCAATTACATTGTGATCGGAGATGCTCAGGAGATCCGAATTACCCATCCAAACCATGATCAGATCGGTTATCACATGATTGGCGGCGATAACTCGCCGGCATTGCTGAAAAAAGAGTCTTTTATTTCCACTGGTCGCGGCACTTATGGCTTTGCCATTAGGGGCAAAGCCCCGATTCTCGATGATAAAGACAATGTGATCGGCATCGTATCCGTCGGTTATCTGCTTAACAGTATTGCTTCCTGGCGCACGCTTTATCTGCAACCCATCATCGCGATGATGAGTATGATGTTGCTTAGCTCCATTCTGGCCGCCTACTTTTTTTCCCAGCATATCAAGCGACAGATGCTGGACATGGAACCCAAAGAGATCGCTTTTTCTCTGCGTATGGAGTCGGCTATTTTACAGTCGGTGTATGAAGGCGTAATCGCCGTAAATCAGGACGGGCTCATTTACCTTATCAATCAGAATGCACGGCAAATTTTGGGAATTACCCAAGACACCCGACAGCTGGAGGGCATGCCGATTTGTGAAATCATCTCGCCTTGTGAATTCTTTATTCCTGGCATTGATCAACAGGAAGCAGTCAAAGATGAAATTCTGTCACTGAATGGTGACTATGTCATAGCCAGCCGGGTGCCCTGTCAGCTCGACGGTAAAGCCTTAGGCTGGGTGGTCAGTTTTCGGCGCAAGGATGATATCAATACCCTCTCCCATCAGCTGTCTCAGGTGCAGCAACATGCAGAAAGCCTGCGGGTTATGCGTCATGAATATGCCAATAAACTATCGACAATTGGCGGACTGATCCAGCTGGGAGCCTATGAAGATGCACTGAAAGCCATCCGGCAGGAATCCAACCAGAAACAGCAACTGGTCGATTATTTCATCTCCACGTTCAACAACAATCAGGTTGCCGGATTGCTCTTGAGCAAATATATCCGGGCACAAGAACTGGGGCTGACACTGGAATTTGATCCTGCTTGCCATCTCAGCAAACCACTGCCGGATGCCCTCGGTGGCGATGAGCTGACCACGATCCTCGGTAATCTGCTGGATAACGCTTTTGAAGCCACGCTGAAAAATCCGGACAGTAACAAACAGATTTCACTGCTGATCAGCGATCAGAGTGATGAGCTGGTAATTGAAGTCGCTGATAACGGCACTGGAATTGATCCATCGGTTGCCGAAACACTATTTGAACGTGGCGTCACCACGAAAGAAGAATCAGGCCACGGTTACGGCATGTATCTGATCCAGCGATACGTCACCCATGCTGGTGGCTACATCACACTGGACGATGCCGATCCGGTAGGTGCCATCATTTCTCTGTTTATTCCTTTAAAAGGTAACGCTTATGAATAAATTCGACGTTCTTATCGTTGAAGATGAGCTGCGCATTGCAGAATTACATGCCCAATTTATCCGTCAGCATGCCCGTTTTAACCCTGTTGGTATTGCCGGTACTCAAGCGGAAGCACAGCGCATGATGCGGGTGCTGAAGCCTGATCTGGTCCTGCTGGATAATTTTCTGCCGGATGGTTTAGGCATTAATCTGATGCGCGAAATGTTGACTGATAAGAATGCGCCGGATGTCATCTTTATTACCGCAGCCAGCGATATTGAAACTGTACGTGAAGCCGTACGCTGTGGCGCTTTCGATTATCTGTTAAAACCGATTGGTTATGACCGGTTGCAAGACACCCTGCAACGTTACCTGCGTTATCGCGGCTCAATCAGTGCCGGAGACAACGTCAACCAGCGCCATGTGGATGAGATGTTCAATCTGCAGGCCAGAGAGATGACTTATCGAAATCTGCCGAAAGGTATTGATGAGCTGACGCTGGATAAGGTCAAGGAGGTCTTTGTTTCAAAAGAGGTGTACCACACGGCTGAATCGCTCGGAGATCTGATAGGTATCAGCAAAACTACTGCCCGTCGTTATCTGGAACACTGTGCCGCACTGACCTATCTGCAGGCCGAAGTGATGCACGGCAAGGTCGGACGCCCGGAGCGAATTTATCGCCGCCACATCTAAAAAATGTGCCGGCAGAATGCGTATTAATCATTCAACCGGCACGTTCTCTCTCATCCGATGCTATTAGTTCCGGGCATCACTGACGATCTGATTGCGTAACTTACCAATCTTCTGGATTTCCACTTCAATCACATCCCCTTCCTTCATGAACAGAGGAGGTGTCCGTTTCTTACCCACGCCACCCGGAGAACCGGTGATAATGACATCACCGGCCGATAATGTTGCGAATGTACTAATATACTCGATTAATTCCGGAATGCTATGCACCATATTGCCAGTATTATCATTTTGTACCATCTGACCGTTCAGATAGGTGCGGATATCCAGCTCATGCGGGTTCGCAATCTCATCGGTCGTCACCATCCACGGGCCAAAGGCACCGGTCTCCTGCCAGTTTTTGCCTGCAGTAAACCAGCTGTGTTGCCAGTCACGCACTGAGCCATCCATATAGCAGCTGTAACCCGCCACATAATGCAGCGCCTCTTCCCGACGGATATGTTTACCGCTTTTACCGATGATGACAGCCAGTTCACCTTCATAGTCAAATTCGTTGCTGACCTGCGGTTTTACCACGCCACAGGCGTGACCAGTCTGAGATTCAGGAAAGCGCACAAACAGCGTTGGTGCGTTGTTGGTTTCATCAAACTCCTGCCGTTTGGCCATGTAATTCATGCCAACGCAGAGAATTTTGTCCGGCGATTCGATAATAGGCAGAAAACGAACCGTGTCTGCCGAATAATCTATCTGTTCCCCTGCATATTGACTAACTAATGACAACGCATCAGCGGCCAGCAACGCTTTAATATCCTTATATTTATCACCCAGCCGCAGACCTAAATCGACAATGCCATTATCTTTATAGATACCATAACTTTTG